>WRCZ01000230.1 GCA_009783685.1 Actinomycetes bacterium | reverse complement strand
GGGCCGCCCCGAACTCTGCTACCGCTGGTCCGCCCAGCACTAGCGGCCCACCCGGCCGCACGGGCCCCGACCGCATCGACGGAGCGGCGCACCTGGCCCTCGCCGGCGGCAGGGTCGGTCGAGGGAGCGTGCAACTGGCCGGCAGAACAGCCCGGTCAGTCGAGGTAGCAGCTCAACTGGCCCGGCGGAACAGGCTGGGCAGTCGAGGAGCAAGCCGCCTGGCCACAGGAACAGGCTCGGTCAGCCGAGGAGCCGCGCAACCGGCCGCGGAGCGGCTGGGGTCAGTCGAGGTAGCCGCGCAGCTGGTCGGCGAAGGCGTGGTCGCGGAGTTTGCCGAGGGTCTTGGACTCGATCTGGCGGATCCGCTCGCGGGTGACGCCGAAGATGCGGCCGATCTCCTCCAGGGTGCGCGGGCGGCCGTCGACCAGCCCGTAGCGCAGCTGCACGACCTTGCGCTCCCGCTCGCCCAGGGTGGACAGCACCGCCTCCAGGTGCTCGCGCAGCAGCAGGAACGCGGCGGACTCCACCGGCGACGCGGCGTCCCCGTCCTCGATCAGGTCGCCGAGCGCGACGTCCTCCTCCTCGCCGACCGGGGCGTGGAGCGACACCGGTTCCTGCGCCAGCCGCAGCACCTCGCAGACCCGCTCCTCGGTCAGGTCCAGCTGGACGGCGACCTCCTCGGTGCTGGGCTCGTAGCCGCGTTCCTGCAGCAGCCGCCGCTGCACCCGCACCACGCGGTTGATCAGCTCGACCACGTGCACCGGCACCCGGATGGTGCGGGCCTGGTCGGCCAGGGCCCGCGACATCGCCTGGCGGATCCACCAGGTCGCGTAGGTGGAGAACTTGTAGCCGCGGGCGTAGTCGAACTTCTCCACCGCGCGGATCAGGCCCAGGTTGCCCTCCTGGACCAGGTCGAGCATGGTCAGGCCGCGTCCGACGTACCGTTTCGCCACCGAGACCACCAGCCGCAGGTTCGCCTCGATGAGCCGGCGCTTGGCCATCCGGCCGATGACCACCAGCCGGTCAAGGTCGGAGGCCAGCTGCGAGTCGAGTTCGGGGAACGCGGCGAGCCGCTCCTCGGCGAACAGCCCGGCCTCCACCTTGCGGGCCAGGTCCACCTCCTCGGCCGCGGTCAGCAGCGGGATGCGGCCGATCTCGCGCAGGTACTGGCGGAACAGGTCGGCGGACGGGCCGACCGCCTCCTCGCGCAGCGGCCGCGGCGCGCGGCCGGCCACCGGTACGGGTTCCGGTTCCGGCGCGTCCGGTTCGAAGCCGGCCTCGTCGGGCCCGCCCTGCGCCGGGTCCTCGGGGCCGCGCTGTTCCGGCACCCGCGCCAGGCCCGGCGGCCCGTCCTCGGCCGGACCGGCGGGCGGCTCGGACGCCCCGGGGAACAGCGGGAGTTCGGGAAGGATCGGGGTCTGCGTTTGCGTCTGCACGGAAGCGACCTCCGCGGTGAGCGCGATGTGGGGCTCTCGAAGGGCTCCTGACGGCCTCCGGGGCCGTCACCCAGTGTGGCCCACGACACAGCCCCGCTACGAGGGTCGTGCGGCGGCTTTTTCGCTTTTCGTGACGCTTCGCGTTCGCATCGCTACCCCGGCCTGCGCAATCGCCCGCCGGAACGGCTACAGACCGGCCGCGCCCTGCACCCGCAGCCGCTGGCCGTACTGCTGCAGCGCCCACAACTCGCCCTGCGCCGACGTGGCTTCGGGCGCGTCGCCGGGCACCCCCTGGGCGGCCAGCCGGGCGATGGCGGCCTGCACCTGGGCGACCCGCCGCTTCACCGCGTTCATCCGGACGTCCACCAGCACCTGGCCCGCGTAGATCTCCGGGACCTTGTGCATCACCGGCTCCACGGCCAGTTCGGTGACCATCATGCGCACCGCGTCGTCGGGTGCCAGCTCCCGCACCCGCGCCAGGTAGTCCTGCCCGGCCGGCTCCACCCCGCCGGCCGCGGCGATCGCCCGGCGCACCGCGACGTACGGCGGGCCGGTGAACTCGTCCTCGCCGTAGGCGTCGAAGGCCGGCGAGACCAGTTGCGGGTACTGCAGGGCGAGCTTGAGCAGCTCGCGCTCCACCCGGTGCGCGGGGCTGCGCAGGTCCAGCCGCGGGCCGCGCTGCTGCGGGGGCGCGGCGGGCTGCTGCCCGTACCCGGATCGGTCCGGCCGCGCGCGCTCGGCGGGGACCGGCCCACCGGCCGCGCGGGCCCGCGACAGCGCCCGCACCCGGCGGATGATCGACTGCTCCTCGGACTGGCTGGCGATGCCGGCCATGCCGATCAGCCGGATCGCGTAACGGTCGCGCAGCGCCTGGTTCTTGATCGCCGCGACCACCGGCACGGCGGCGTCCACCGCGGCCACCCGGCCCTCGTCGGTGTCCAGGTTGTAGCGGCCGACGATCGAGCGCAGCGCGAACGCGAACAGCGGGGTGCGCCCGTCGATCAGCCGCTGCACGGCCGCGTCGCCCTCGGCCAGCCGCAGCTCGCACGGGTCCATGCCGCCCGGGGTGATCGCGATCGACGTCTCGGCGGCGAACTTCTGGTCGTCCTCGAACGCCCGCAGCGCCGCCTTCTGCCCGGCATCGTCGCCGTCGAAGGTGAACACCACCTCCGCGCCCGCGTTGTCCATCAGCAGCCGGCGCAGGATCTTGATGTGGTCGCCGCCGAACGAGGTGCCGCAGGTGGCGATGGCGGTGGTCACGCCGGCCAGATGGCAGGCCATCACGTCGGTGTAGCCCTCGACGACGACCGCGCGGCCGGACCTGGCGATCTCCTTCTTCGCCAGGTCGATGCCGTAGAGCACCTGCGACTTGCGGTAGAGCGGGGTCTCGGAGGTGTTGAGGTACTTCGGGCCCTGGTCGTCGTCGCGCAGCTTGCGCGCACCGAACCCGACCACCTCGCCGGTGATGTCCCGGATCGGCCAGATCAGCCGGCCGCGGAACCGGTCGATGGCGCCGCCGCGGCGGCTCTCGGAGGCCAGCCCGGCGAGGATGAGCTCCTTGTCGGAGAACCCCTTGCCGCGCAGGTACCGCACCAGGTGGTCCCAGCCGGCGGGCGCGTAGCCGACGCCGAAGTGCTCGGCCGCCGCCCGGTCGAAGCCGCGCTGGGCCAGGAACACCCGGCCGATCTCGGCCTCGGCGCCGCCGAGTTGCTCGACGTAGAACTGCGCGGCCGCCTTGTGCGCCTCGACCAGCCGGATCCGCTCCCCCTGCTGGCGGCCGGGGATGTGGCTGCCCTCCTCGTACCGGAGGGTGATCCCGGCCTGGCCGGCCAGCCGCTCGACCGCCTCGGTGAAGGACAGGTGGTCGACCTTCATCACGAACGCCAGGGTGTCGCCGCCCTCGCCGCAGCCGAAGCAGTGGAAGAGGCCCTTGGACGGGCTGACCTGGAAGGACGGGGACTTCTCGTCGTGGAAGGGGCACAGGCCCTTGAGGTTGCCGCCACCGGCGTTGCGCAGTTGCAGGTACTCCGAGACGACGGCGTCGATCGGGACGGCGTCCCGCACCGCTTTCACGTCCTCGTCCCTGATCCTGCCGGCCACGCAGGAATTCTACGACCCGGTCCGGCGACGTCCGGGACATTGACCGGAGCATGATCACGGGACTAGCGTTCCGCTATTCGTTAGGAACGTTTCCTAACCTCGATGTGAGGAGACGCAGCCGCATGTCCTCCAGCAGCACCCACCCCTCCGGGCCCCGCCGCGGCGCGGCGCTCGCCAGGGCCGCCGCCTCCGGCGTCGCCGCGACCGCCGTCCTGGCGGCCCTGGCCCTGGCCGGCGGCGCGGGCACCGCGCAGGCCGCCACCACCGGCCTGGTCCGGGTCAACCAGGTCGGCTACACCGACTCCGGCGCCAAGGAGGCCTTCCTGCTCACCAAGGCGGCCGTCACCGGCGCCTCCTGGAAGCTGCTGGACAGCGCCGGCGCCACCGCCGCGTCCGGCACCACCGGTGCCAGCCTGGGCAGTTGGAACTCCGCCTACCCCGCGGTCTACCTCATCGACTTCACCTCGGTGAAGACCGGCGGCCGCTACCACCTGGTGGTCGGCGGCGCCGCCAGCGGCACCTCCGCGACGTTCACCATCGGCACCTCCTCCGCGGTGTTCGCCAAGCCCGCCGCGGACGCCACCGCCTTCTTCCAGGCCCAGCGCGACGGCGCGGACACCGTCCCCGGGCAGCTGGGGCGCAAGCCGTCGCACCTCGACGACGCCAGGGCCACCGTCTACGACTGGCCGTCCTTCACGTCGAGCGACGGCGACACCATCGCGTCCGCCCCCACCCGGATCGGCGGCACGGTGGACGTCTCCGGCGGCTGGTTCGACGCCGGGGACTACCTGAAGTTCACCGAGACCACCTCCTACGCGGTGGCCGCCCTGGAGATCGCCGCCCGCGAGAAGGGCGCGGGCGCGCCCGCGGCGCTCGGCGCGGAGGCCCAGCACGGCCTGGACTGGCTGGACCGGATGTGGGACGGGAGGACGAAGACGCTCTACATCCAGGTCGGCCTCGGCTCCGGCACGGACAGCGGCAGCGTCGTCGGCGACCACGACGTGTGGCGGCTGCCGGAGCAGGACGACACCGACTCCGCCCACCCGTTCCTGAAGAACCGGCCGGTCTTCCGGGCCAACGCGCCCGGCGCGAAGGTCAGCCCCAACCAGGCCGGCCGGCTCGCCGCCGACTTCGCCCTGGCCGCCCAGCGGTACGCGGCGACCGACACCGCACGGGCGAAGGCGTACCTGGACACCGCGGCACAGATCTACGGCCTGGCGGACACCCGGCCCGGCACCCTGGTGACCACCGTCCCGTACGCCTACTACCCGGAGACCACCTGGAAGGACGACCTGGCCTTCGGTGGCGCCGAACTGGCTCTGGCCGCCCAGCAGTTGGGCGACTCCCGGGCCGGCACCTGGCTGTCCCAGGCCGCCACCTGGGCCAAGGGGCACCAGAGCGAGGCGGACCGGGACACCCTCAACATGTACGACACCAGCGCGCTCGCCGACCTGGACCTGGCCCGGGCGATCCGGGCGGCCGGCAGCCCGTCCGGCCTGGCCGTCGGCTACGACGACCTGATCGGCTACGTGAAGGGGCAGATCGCCACCGGGCAGGCCCGGGCCAAGGCCGACCCCTTCCACGCGGGCGCGGTCTACGACGACTTCGACGCGGACTCGCACACCCTGGGCCTGGCCGCGACCGTGCGGCTGTACCGGAACGTCACCGGCGACACCGGCGCCAACCGGTTCGGCGTGCAGCAGCTCGACTGGCTGCTCGGCGCCAACGCCTGGGGCACGTCCTTCATGGTCGGCGAGGGCGCGAGCTTCCCGAAGTGCACCGCGGGCCAGCTCGGCAACCTCGCGGGCAGCCTGGACGGCTCCGCGCCGCTGGAGGTCGGGGCGATCGTCAACGGGCCCAACGGCTCGGGCCAGTTCAGCGGCGGGCTCGGCGACTACCTCGACGGGATGCGCACCTGCCCGGCGAGCGGCGACCCGTACGCCGCGTTCACCGGCCACGGCAGCCGGTACGCCGACGACGTGCGCTCCTGGCAGAGTTCGGAGCCCGCGCTGGACATGGACGCCTCGGGACTGCTGGCGTTCTCCCTGTCCAGCTGACCGGCCGATTGCAGGGGCCGCGCGCACCGGCCGCCGGGCCGCGGGGTACGCCCGGCGGCCCGGCCCTCCGGGGCCCGGGGCCGGCCGGGAGCTAGCGGTCCAGATCCTTGGTGACGAACATGTGGTGCGGGCCGCTGGGCGACAGCACGAACTCCGCGCCGACCCGGGTGAACCCGAAGTGCTCGTAGAAACCCGCGGCCGAGGTGCGGCCGTTGCACCAGGCCAGTTCCGCGCCGCGGGCGGCGCACTCGCGCAGCCCGGCCAGCAGCGCCGCCGCCCCGAACCCGCGGCCGCGGACCTGCGCCGCGCTGCCCATCCCGCGGAACCGGTAGGCGAGCGCGTCCTCGCCCGGCACCGGGTCGGGGAAGAAGGTGACGCAGCCCTGCACCGCGCCCTCGTCGTCGTACGCCGCGACGTGGAAGACGTCGTCGCGCGCGTCCTCCGGGTACTCGGCGGACGCGCGCGGCATCCCGGTGCGCAGCACCGCCCAGCGCAGCGCGAATATCTCGTCCAGGGGCACGACGGCGGTACGCATGGGCGGATCCTTCCTGGTCAGTCCAGGAAGGAGGTTAGCGGCACGCTCGGGTCGGACAGCGCGTCGGGGTCCACCTGCCGGCCGGACCGGATGAGCTTCTGGATCGGGTCGGTGACGTCCCACACGTTGACGTTCATCCCGGCCAGCACCCGTCCCTCGCGCAGCCAGAACGCGATGAACTGCCGCTTGCCCACGTCGCCGCGGGCCACCACCTGGTCGTAGGTGCCCGGCACGGCGTGGCCGGAGTACTCCATGCCCAGGTCGTACTGGTCGGAGAAGAAGTACGGGATCCGGTCGTACGACACCGGGCGGCCCAGCATCGCGCGGGCCGCGGCCGGCCCGCCGTTCAGCGCGTTCGCCCAGTGCTCCACCCGCAGCCGGGTGCCCAGCAGCGGGTGCTCGGCGTTGGCGACGTCGCCCGCGGCGAAGATGTCGGGGTCGGAGGTGCGCAGCGAGGCGTCCACCGCGACGCCGCCGCCCTGCTCGCGGCCGGCCATCGTCAGGCCCGCGGTCTCGGCGAGCGCCGTGCGCGGCGCGGCGCCGATCGCGGCCAGCACGCCATGGGCCGGGTGCTCCTCGCCGTCGTCGGTGAGCACCGACAGCACCACGCCGTCCTGGCCGGTGATCCCGGTGAGCCGGGAGCCGAACCGGAAGCGCACGCCGTGCTCGGTGTGCAGGTCCGCGAAGACCTCGCCCAGTTCGGGGCCGAGGACGCCGTGCAGCGGCGTCGGCGCCGGCTCGACCACGGTCACCTCGGCGCCGTAGCCGCGGGCCGCGGCCGCCACCTCCAGGCCGATCCAGCCGGCGCCGGCGATGACCAGGTGGCCGTTCTCCCGGCCCAGGCTGGTCAGGACGTTCTTGAGGCGTTCCGCGTGGGCGAGCCTGCGCAGGTGGTGCACGCCGACCAGGTCGGTGCCGGGGATGTCGAGGCGGCGCGGCTCGGCGCCGGTGGCCAGCAGCAGCTTGTCGTACTGGAGGGTGGTGCCGTCGCCCAGGCGCACCGTGCGGGCGACCCGGTCCAGGTGCACCACCGGCTGGCCCAGGTGCAGTTCGATGTCGTGCTCGGCGTACCAGGCGGTCTGCTGGACGAAGACGGAGTCGCGCTCGGCGCTGCCGGTCAGGAAGCCCTTGGACAGTGGTGGGCGTTCGTAGGGGTGGTCGCGCTCGTCGCCGATCAGTATCACCCGGCCGGTGAATCCCTCGGAGCGCAGCGTCTCGGCGGCCTTCGCCCCGGCCAGCCCTGCTCCGATGATCACGAAGGTCTGGTGCGCGTCCACCACAGTGTGCCTCCCCGGCGGGTCATTGGGTGCCTTGAGCGTCCCGCACGGCGCCCGTCACCGGAAGAGCGCCGCGCCGTTTTCGCCTGTCCGCGCGCCTTCCGCTCCCCCGCGGCGCCCGGGGCCGCGCGGCGCCGGGTCCGCACTGAGGACGGACCGGGCGCCGGGCCGCACGCCGCGGGGTCCGCCGGGTCCGCCCGCCGCGGGGTCCGCCGGCCGCAGGGTCCGCCGGCCGCAGGGTCCGCCTGCCGCAGGGACGCTCGGCGGCGCGCGGTCGTCCGCCGTCAGTGCGGGCCGGTGAGGCGGGCGTGCAGCGCCGTGGCCGCCGCGTCCGTCAGGGAGGCGATCTGGTCGACGACCGCCCTGCGCCGCTCGGCGTCGCCCGCCGCGCCCTCGAACACCGCGCGGAACTGCGGGTCGAGCCCCTCCGGGGCCCGTTCCAGCAGCGCCGCGGCCAGCTCCGCGATGACGATCCGCTGCTCGGCGCGGCGGCGCGCCTGCGCGGCCCGCTGCATCACGTACCGGTCGGCGACCGCCTTGAGCACCGCGCACTCCAGCCGCTGCTCGCGCGGCACGACCAGCTCCGCCGCGTACCGGGTCAGCCGGGCGGAGCCGTAGCGCTCCCGCGTCGCCCCCTCCGCGGCCAGGCAGAACCGGCCGATGAGCTGCGAGGCGGCGTCCTTCAGGCCGGCCTGGTCCAGTGCGGAGCCGTCGTACCGCCGGGGCCACCACGGCTGGGCGAGCAGCCGGTCCAGCGCCTCGGCGAGTTCGTCCGGCTCGGCGCCGGCGGGCGCGTACCGGTCGGCGGCGCACGCGAAGACCTCCGCGCGGTCGGCCGCGGAGGTGAGCGCCCTCGGATCGATGTGCCCGGCCTGGAGCCCGTCCTCGACGTCGTGGACCGAGTACGCCACGTCGTCCGCCCAGTCCATGACCTGCGCCTCGAAGCAGCGGCGGCCGGGCGGCGCGCCGGTCCGCATCCAGCGGAAGACCGGCAGGTCGTCCTGGTACACGCCGAACTTCGGGCTGTCCGGGTCCTCCGGGTGGCCGCCGCGCGGCCACGGGTACTTGGTGGCGGCGTCCAGCGCGGCCCTGGTCAGGTTGAGGCCGACGCTCACCTGCGGGGAGGCGAACCGTTTCGGCTCGATACGGGTGAGCAGGCGCAGGCTCTGCGCGTTGCCCTCGAAGCCGCCGCAGCCGGCGGCGAACTCCGCCAGCACCATCTCGCCGTTGTGGCCGAACGGCGGGTGCCCGAGGTCGTGGGCCAGGCAGGCGGTCTCCACCAGGTCGGGGTCGCAGCCCAGGGCCGCGCCCAGCTCCCGCCCCACCTGGGCGCACTCCAGCGAGTGCGTCAGCCGGGTGCGCGGGCTGGTGTCGGTGACCGCCGTGCCCGCCACGCCCGGATCGACGACCTGGGTCTTGCCGGCCAGCCTGCGCAGCGCCGCGGAGTGCAGCACCCGCGCCCGGTCGCGCTGGAAGGCGGTCCGCCCCGGCCGCTTGTCCGGCTCCGGCACGAAGCGCTCCAGGTCGTCGCCCCCGTACGGGCCGTACCCGCCGAACGGCGACGGGTACGGCTCCACCGCCGGATACGGGTCCACGGGGTCCACGGCGTGGTTCTGGTCCATACGCACGACGGTAACCGGCCGCGCCGACGGTGCGCTTTCGAG
>WRCZ01000229.1 GCA_009783685.1 Actinomycetes bacterium | reverse complement strand
TGCCCCGCCAGGGGCGCGAGGAACTGCGCGCCCAGCCACGCACGGACCGTCCGACGGCAACGCGCCCCCGTGGGGCAGGACGTGCCCCGTCAGGGGCGCGGGGAACTGCGCGACCAGCCCGCGCGGCGCCGCGGGTCGTCACCGACCCGAAGGGGCAGATCGGTCCGCTCCGGACCACCGGCCGGTGGGTGGTTGCTCGCGCAGTTCCCCGCGCCCCTGACGGGGCGCAACCCGCCGTGGGGACAGCGCGGCACCGTCGAGGCTGAGCGCGCAGTTCCCCGCGCCCCTGATGGGGCGCCCTGAACCGTCGCGTCGCCCCGGTCCAAGGCGGCCTTCGGGGTTGCCCTGGAGCGTCAAGTCGGCCCGGTTCAGGGGGAGCTGGAGGGGGGTTGGGCGCCGCGAGGTCGGGGGGGTGGCCCGCACCGTCAAGTGGGCCGGGTTCAGGGCGGAATGGAGGGGGGTGCCGCAGGGCGCGGGCCGGGAGTGGAGGAGGTACGGGCAGGTCGGGGCGGAACCCCAGGGAGAGAGGGTGCGGCTCCCCGCGGGGGACAGCGGGGAGCCGGGCGTACCCTCGGAGGGTTGAACGCTCTCGCCCCGCCCCGCTGATGTGGCGGAATACGATGCGGGAGCCCGGCCGGGCCACCCACCGGCCGCACAGGACCTCGACCGAATAGGACCTCACCCACCGTGACTGCTCTGACTCTCAGTACCTCTTCCGCCGCAGCGTTGCGGGCGGATGCCGTCGTCGTGGGCCTGGCCAAGGGCGCGAAGGGCCCCCGGCTCGCCCCGGGAGCGGAAGCCGTGGACGCCGCCTTCGACGGCAAGCTGGTCGCCGTCCTGGAGACGCTGGGAGCGTCCGGCGCCGAGGGCGAGGCGACCAAGCTGCCCGCGCCGTCCGGCGTGAAGGCCGCGATCGTGCTCGCGGTGGGCCTGGGAGAGGCTCCCGAGGACGGCGACGGCTACGACCTGGAGGCGCTCCGCAAGGCCGCCGGTGTCGCGGCCCGTGCCCTGGCCGGCACGAAGAAGGCCGCGTTCGCCCTGCCCGCGGCCGACGCCGCCGAGGTCGAGGCGGTCGCCACCGGCGCCCTGCTGGGCGCCTACGCCTTCACCGCCTACCAGACGGAGAACGGCGGCAAGGGCTCGCTGGGCGAGGTCGCCGTGGTCGGCGCGAAGCCGCGCGACAAGGAGCACAAGGCCGCCGCCGAGCGTGCCACCGCGGTGTCCGCGGAGGTCAACCGGGCCCGCGACCTGATCAACACGCCCTCCAACGACCTGGACCCGAAGGCGTTCGCCGCCCAGGTGCAGGCCGCGGGCAAGGAGTTCGGCCTGAAGGTCGAGGTGCTCGACGAGAAGGCGCTCGCCAAGGGCGGCTACGGCGGCATCATCGGCGTCGGCCGCGGCTCGGCGACCCCGCCGCGCCTGGTGCGGGTGGCGTACAAGCACCCCAAGGCGGACCGCACCCTGGCCTTCGTCGGCAAGGGCATCACCTACGACTCGGGCGGCATCTCGCTGAAGCCGGCCGGCCACAACGAGACGATGAAGTGCGACATGAGCGGCGCCGCCGCGGTGTTCGCCGCGGTCGTGGCCATCGCCAAGCTGGGCCTGGAGGTCAACGTCACCGGCTGGCTCGCGCTGGCCGAGAACATGCCCGGCGGGAACGCGACCCGCCCCGGCGACGTGCTGCGGATGTACAGCGGCAAGACCGTCGAGGTGCTGAACACCGACGCCGAGGGCCGGCTGGTGCTGGCCGACGCGCTCGCCCGGGCCTCGGAGGAGACGCCGGACGCGATCGTGGACGTGGCGACGCTGACCGGTGCGATGGTGCTGGCGCTGGGCGACGGCCGGTTCGGCATCATGGCGAACGACGACGACTTCCGCGCCGCCGTGCACACCACCGCGCTGGCGCAGGGCGAGGACTCCTGGCCGATGCCGCTGCCGCAGCAGCTGCGCAAGACCTTCGACTCCCCCACCGCGGACATCGCCAACATGGGCGTGCGGCCGGGCGGCGGCCTGATCGCCGGCCTGTTCCTGCGGGAGTTCGTGGGCGAGGGCATCACCTGGGCGCACCTGGACATCGCCGGCCCGGCGTTCAACGAGGGCGGCCCGTTCGGCTACACGCCGAAGGGCGGCACCGGCACCGCGGTGCGCACCCTGGTGAGCCTGGCCCGCCAGGCCGCCGAGGACGAGCTGCTCTGACCGGGTGACTTCCCTCACGTACGGCCCCGGATGTCACACTCCGGGGCCGTACTGCGTGGGTCGGCGTCCGGCCCGGTGACCCGTCTGCCGCCGAGAAGTGCGAAGATGTTGTCTCGGCACGACAGGGCCCCCTTTGAGACAAAGCGGCCGAACCAAGCCGCCGACCGGTCATGGTGGACCGGCTCCGGCGTACCCATGCATGGAGGACGTGACGTGGCGAACGACGCCAGCACTGTTTTCGACCTAGTGATCCTCGGCGGCGGCAGTGGCGGCTACGCTGCCGCTCTGCGTGCCGCGCAGCTGGGACTGGACGTCGCCCTGATCGAGAAGAACAAGCTCGGGGGCACCTGTCTGCACCAGGGATGCATTCCCACCAAGGCACTGCTGCATGCCGGTGAGATCGCGGACCAGGCTCGCGAGAGCGAGCAGTTCGGCGTGAAGACCACCTTCGAGGGCATCGACATCGCGGCCGTCCTGAAGTACAAGGACGACGTGATCTCGGGCCTCTACAAGGGCCTTCAGGGCCTGGTGGCCTCGCGCAAGGTGACGTACATCGAGGGTGAGGGCCGGCTGTCCTCCCCGACCTCGGTCGACGTGAACGGCCAGCGCGTCGAGGGCCGCCACGTCCTGCTCGCGACCGGCTCCGTGCCGCGCTCGCTGCCGGGCCTGACGATCGACGGCAACCGGATCATCTCCTCGGACCACGCGCTGGTCCTGGACCGCGTGCCGAAGTCCGCGATCATCCTGGGCGGCGGCGTCATCGGCGTCGAGTTCGCCTCCGCCTGGAAGTCCTTCGGCACCGACGTGACGATCGTCGAGGGCCTGCCCCACCTGGTGCCGGTCGAGGACGAGAACAGCTCCAAGCTGCTGGAGCGCGCGTTCCGCAAGCGCGGCATCAAGTTCAACCTGGGCACCTTCTTCCAGAGCGCCGAGTACACCGCCGACGGCGTCAAGGTGACCCTGGCCGACGGCAAGACCTTCGAGGGCGAGGTGCTGCTGGTCGCGATCGGCCGCGGCCCGGTCTCGCAGAACCTGGGGTACGAGGAGCAGGGCGTCGCGATGGACCGCGGCTACGTCCTGGTCGACGAGTACATGCGCACCAACGTGCCGACCATCTCGGCCGTGGGCGACCTGGTCCCGACCCTGCAGCTGGCGCACGTCGGCTTCGCCGAGGGCATCCTCGTCGCGGAGCGCCTGGCGGGCCTGAAGGCCGTGCCGATCGACTACGACGGCGTGCCGCGCGTGACGTACTGCCACCCCGAGGTCGCCTCGGTGGGCGTCACGGAGGCGAAGGCCAAGGAGCTGTACGGCGCGGACAAGGTCGTCACGGTCAAGTACAACCTGGCCGGCAACGGCCGCAGCAAGATCCTCAAGACTTCGGGCGAGGTCAAGCTCGTCCAGGTGCGCGACGGGGCCGTCGTGGGTGTCCACATGGTCGGCGACCGGATGGGCGAGCAGGTCGGCGAGGCTCAGCTGATCTACAACTGGGAGGCGCTGCCGACCGAGGTCGCGCAGCTCATCCACGCTCACCCGACGCAGAGCGAGGCCCTCGGCGAGGCCCACCTCGCGCTCGCGGGCAAGCCGCTGCACTCGCACGACTGACCCTCCGCACGCCCACCCCATCCGCACCGATCCGTGAGGAGCAACCGCAACCATGGCGGTTTCCGTAACCCTGCCGGCGCTCGGCGAGAGCGTGACCGAGGGCACCGTCACCCGCTGGCTGAAGGCCGAAGGTGAGCACGTCGAGGCCGACGAGCCGCTGCTCGAGGTCTCGACCGACAAGGTCGACACCGAGATCCCGTCCCCCGCGTCCGGCGTGCTCGCGTCCATCAAGGTCGCCGAGGACGAGACGGTCGAGGTCGGCGCCGAGCTGGCCGTGATCGACGACGGCAGCGGCGCGCCCGCCGCCGCACCGGCCCCGGCCGCGCAGGCCGCACCCGCCCCGGCCCCCGCTGCCGCCCCCGCCCCGGCCGCTCCGGCCCCGGCCCAGGCCGCGGCCCCCGCGCCGGCGGCTCCCGCCCCGGCCCCGGCCGCCGCCCCCGCGGGCGGCGCGTCCGGCACCGACGTGCTGCTGCCGGCGCTCGGCGAGTCCGTCACCGAGGGCACCGTCACCCGCTGGCTCAAGGCGGTCGGCGAGTCGGTCGAGGCCGACGAGCCGCTGCTGGAGGTCTCGACCGACAAGGTCGACACCGAGATCCCGTCGCCGGTCGCCGGCACCCTGCTGGAGATCCTGGTCCAGGAGGACGAGACGACCGAGGTCGGCGGCAGGCTGGCTGTCATCGGCGCCGCCGGTGCCGCGCCCGCCGCCGCTCCGGCGCCGGCCGCGCCCGCCCCGGCCCCCGCCGCGCCTACTCCGGCGGCTCCGGCCCCGGCCCCGGCAGCTCCGGCGCCGGCCCCCGCTCCGGTGGCCACGCCCGCTCCGGCCGCCCCCGCTCCTGCCGCGCCCGCCCCGGCGCCCGCGGCTCCGGTGGCCCCGGCCGCTCCGGCGCCCGCCGCGCCGGCGGCGACCGCTCCGGTCGACGAGGGCGCGTACGTCACGCCGCTGGTCCGCAAGCTCGCCGCCGAGAACGGCGTGAGCCTGGCCTCGGTGCGCGGCACCGGTGTCGGCGGCCGGATCCGCAAGCAGGACGTGCTGGCCGCCGCCGAGGCCGCGAAGGCCGCAGCGCCGGCCCAGGCCGCTCCGGCCGCCGCCCCGAAGGCGGCGCCCGCGGTGTCCCCGCTGCGCGGCCAGACGGTCAAGATGACCCGGATGCGCAAGGTCATCGGCGACAACATGATGAAGGCCCTGCACTCGCAGGCGCAGCTGACCACCGTGGTCGAGGTGGACGTCACCCGGATCATGCGGCTGCGCGCGCAGGCCAAGGACTCCTTCCTGGCCCGCGAGGGCGTCAAGCTGTCGCCGATGCCGTTCTTCGTCAAGGCGGCCGCCCAGGCGCTCAAGGCCCACCCGGTGATCAACGCCCGCATCAACGAGGACGAGGGCACGATCACCTACTTCGACTCCGAGAACATCGGGATCGCGGTGGACTCCGAGAAGGGCCTGATGACCCCGGTCATCAAGGGCGCCGGCGACCTGAACATCGCCGGGATCGCGAAGAAGACCGCCGAGCTGGCGGGCAACGTCCGGTCCAACAAGATCACCCCGGACGACCTGGCCGGTGCGACCTTCACCATCAGCAACACCGGCTCGCGCGGTGCGCTGTTCGACACGGTGATCGTCCCGCCGAACCAGGCCGCGATCCTCGGCATCGGCGCGACCGTCAAGCGCCCGGTGGTCGTGGAGACCCCCGAGGGCACGGTCATCGGCGTGCGCGACATGACGTACCTGTCGCTCTCCTACGACCACCGGCTGGTGGACGGCGCCGACGCGGCCCGCTACCTGACCGCGGTCAAGGAGATCCTGGAAGCGGGCGAGTTCGAGGTCGAGCTGGGTCTCTGACCTCCCGGCCGAGCACCCGCCCACCGGCACCGGCGCCCCCGTCCCGACGACCTCGGGACGGGGGCGCCGTCGTCGGGGACCGGCCGTTCCGGCGGAACCGGCCGTTCGGACGGGAGGCAGCCTTGCCGCCACGCCGTATCGTCTATGTCACGCACCGCGCGAAGGAGTGCACCGTGATGGCCTCAGCCGCCTCTCCCAACCTGATCGTGCACAGCCTGCGCGAGCAGATCCGCGAGCACATCCTCGAAGGGATCGTCAGCGGGCGGTGGAAGCCCGGCGAGCGCATCGTGGAGCGGCGCATCGCGGCCGAGCTGCAGGTCAGCCAGACGCCGGTGCGCGAGGCGCTGCGCGAGCTGGAGAGCCTGCGGCTGATCGAGTCGGCGCCGAACAAGGGCGTGCGGGTGCGCAAGATGACGGCGGCCGACCTCAAGGAGAGCTATCCGGTGCGGGCCGGCCTGGAGCAGGTCGCGGCGGAGCTGGCCGCCGAGCGGCTGGCCGCGGACCCCTCGGCGCTGGAGCGGGAGGTCGCCGCGCTGCGGCAGGCCGACGCCCTGCTGGACGGCGAGGCCCAGGTGCGGCACACCGTGGCGTTCCACCAGGAGCTGGTGCGCGCCGCTGACAACGCGGTGCTGACGCACGCCTGGCAGGCGCTGGGCATCGAGGTGTGGACCACGCTCTCGATCCGCTGGCTGAGCCCGGCGCCGCGGGCGTACGCCAGCGAGCACCAGGAGATCGTGGACGCCTTCGTCCGCCGGGACCCGGCGATCTGCGCGATCGTCAAGGACCACGTGCTCAGCTGCGCCCCGCAGGTCTGAGCCCGCCGGCCCCCGGGCCCGTCCGGCTCGAAGGCCGCCGGACCCGGCCGGCCGCGGTTTCCAAGGTCGCATCCGTCTGACACCGCGTGCCCCCAAGGCTGGCACCCCGTGCCGACTTTCCTTTTCCAGGCCGCAAAGCATTGATCGATCATCGATCGCAGGGTTATCGTCGAATCCGGGGAGCAACCTGTCGTGCCGACATGACCTTCCCCACCCCTCCCTCCGTTCGGAAGGCGGCCACCCATGCCCGACGCCGTACGACCTACACGGCCGAGCCAGCTCGACCAGATCCCCGACCGGGACTCCGAGGAGACCGCGGAGTGGCGGGCGTCCGTTGACGCCGTCACCCAGGCAGCGGGGCCGCACCGGGCCGCGTACCTGATGCGGCGGACCTACGAGTACGCGGCGGACGCGGCCAACGCGGCGGGGTCCTCCGCCGGCACGATGCTGCCCCCGCTGCTCGAGACCGACTACCTCAACACGATCCCGACCGCCGCCGAGCCCGCCTACCCGGGCGACGAGGCGATGGAGGCCAGGATCACCGCCTGGAACCGGTGGAACGCCGCGGCGATGGTGACCCGCGGCAGCCGGCTGGGCCTCGGCGGCCACATCGCCACCTTCGCGTCGGCGGCCTGGCTGTACGAGACCGGCTTCCAGCACTTCTTCCACGGGAAGGAGGGCGCCGGCTCCGGCGACCAGCTCTACATCCAGGGCCACGCCTCCCCCGGCATCTACGCCCGCGCCTTCCTCGACGGGCGGCTCTCCGAGGCCCAGCTGGACCGCTTCCGGCAGGAGGCCGGTGGCGACGGCCTGCCCTCGTACCCGCACCCGCGGCGGCTGCCGTGGCTGTGGGAGTTCCCCACCGTATCCATGGGCCTCGGCCCGCTGTCGGCGATCTACCAGGCGCGCTTCAACCGCTACCTGGAGCACCGCGGCATCAAGGACACCTCGGACTCGCACGTCTGGGCGTTCCTCGGCGACGGCGAGATGGACGAGCCGGAGTCCACCGCGGCGCTGGCGCTGGCCGCCCGCGAGGGCCTGGACAACCTCACGTTCGTCATCAACTGCAACCTCCAGCGGCTCGACGGCCCGGTCCGCCCGAACTTCAAGATCGTGCAGGAGCTGGAGGCCCAGTTCCGCGCCGCGGGCTGGAACGTCGTCAAGTCCCTGTGGGGTGTCGCCTGGGACGAGGTGTTCGCCCAGGACACCGAGGGCGCGCTCCTCGGCCGCCTGCGGCAGACCCCGGACGCGCAGTTCCAGACGTACGCCACCCGTGACGCGGCCTACATCCGCGACCACTTCTTCGGCGCCGACCCCGCGCTGCGCGCGATAGCGGCCGGGCTCAGCGACGCCAAGCTGCTGGAGCTGTTCCAGACCTCGCGCGCCGGCCACGAGCCGCGCAAGGTGTACGCGGCCTACCGTGCCGCGCTGGAGCACAAGGGCGCCCCGACGGTGGTCCTCGCGCAGACGGTGAAGGGCTACACGCTCGGCGCCGGCTTCGAGTCGCGCAACGCCAACCACCAGATGAAGAAGCTCACGGCCGCGCAGTTCCGCACGATGCGCGACCTGCTGGAGCTGCCCATCCCGGACAGCGCGCTGGACGCCGACCTCGTCCCGTACTGGCACCCCGGCGAGAACTCGCCCGAGGCGAGGTACCTGCGCGAGCGGCGCGCCGCGCTCGGCGGTCCCGCCCCGGCCCGCAAGGTCACGCCGGTCGCGCTGCCGATGCCCGCAGACAAGCCGTTCACCGCGCTGCAGAAGGGCTCCGGCGGACAGGAGATCGCCACCACCATGGCGTTCGTCCGGCTGGTCAAGGACCTGATGCGGGAGAAGGAGACCGGGCGGCGCTGGGTGCCCGTGGTGCCCGACGAGGCCCGCACCTTCGGCATGGAGTCGCTGTTCCCGTCCGCGGGCCTGTACTCCCCCAAGGGCCAGACGTACGACCCGGTCGACCGCGACCAGCTGCTGTACTACAAGGAGGCGAAGGACGGCCAGATCCTCAACGAGGGGATCACCGAGGCCGGTTCGCTCGCCGACTTCACGGCCGCGGCGACGTCGTACGCCACCCACGGCGAGCCGATGATCCCGTTCTACATCTTCTACTCGATGTTCGGCTGGCAGCGGACGGGCGACCAGTTCTGGGCGCTCGCCGACCAGCTGGGCCGCGGGTTCGTGATCGGCGCGACGGCCGGCCGCACCACGATGACCGGTGAGGGCCTGCAGCACGCCGACGGCCACTCGCACCTGCTGGCGTCCACCAACCCGGCGGCGCTCTCCTACGACCCGGCGTTCGCGTTCGAGGTCGCGGTGATCGTCCGCGAGGGCCTGCGCCGGATGTACGGGCCCGCGCCCGAGGGCCAGGAGGGCGTGGACGGTGAGGACAAGGACGTCTTCTACTACCTGACGGTCTACAACGAGCCGAAGGTCCAGCCGGCCATGCCCGAGGGCGTGGAGGAGGGCATCATCAAGGGCCTCTACCGCTACCGGCGGGCGGCCGACGCGGTGAGCACGCCCGCCGACGCGCCGCAGGCGCAACTGCTGGCCTCCGGCACCGCCGTCCACTGGGTGCTGGAAGCCCAGCGGCTGCTGGCCGAGGACTGGGGTGTGGCCGCCGACGTGTGGTCCGCGCCGTCCTGGACGGAGCTGCGCCGCGATGCCATGGCGTGCGACGCGGCCCGGCTGCGCGGCGAGGAGC
>WRCZ01000228.1 GCA_009783685.1 Actinomycetes bacterium | reverse complement strand
GGCACCCCGAACTCGCCGCAGACCGCGGCCAGTTCCTGGGCCCGGCGGAGCAGCTCCGCCGGTGCCGCCTGGTAGTTGTAGTGCGTTCCGGGCCTGGGGTCGGCCAGCAGGCCGGAGTTGTAGACCCCGCCGGCCACGACCCGCGTCCCGCGCTGCTCGCAGACCGGCAGCAGGTCGTCCAGCGCGGTGCGCTCCAGCAGCGTCCAGCGGCCGGCGCACAGCACCACGTCCACGTCGAACTCGGTGACGAGCTCGGCCAGGACGCCGCTGTAGTTCATGCCGAAGCCGACCGCCTTGACCATGCCCTGGTCGCGCAGGTCGGCGAGCGCGGCGAAGCCGCCGCCGCGGACGGCGTCCAGGTGGTCCTCGACGTCGTGCAGGTACACGATGTCGACCGCGTCCACGCCGAGCCGCTCCAGCGAGCCCTCCAGCGTGGCGCGGATCCCGTCCGGGGTGAAGTCCCGGACGCGGGCCCGCCGGGGGTTGTCGACGTAGCCCTGCTCGTCGACCTCCTCGCCGGGCTCCAGGTCCCGCAGCCGGCGCCCGACCTTGGTGGACAGCACGTACGAGGACCGGTCCCGGCCGGCCAGGGCGCGGCCGAGCCGCTCCTCGGCACGGCCGAGGCCGTAGTGCGGTGCGATGTCGAAGTACGTGGCGCCGGTGTCGAACGCGGCCGCCACCGCGGCCTCGGCCTCCTCGTCGCTGATCGCGCGGTAGAGGTTGCCGAGCGGGGCGCAGCCGAGGCCGAGCCGGGGCAGAGCCGGTACGGGCATGGAACGGTCGTCTCCTTGCGTGCGGTGGTGGATGGCCGGCGTTCTCCGGGGGCCTCAGTCCTGCTTCTCGCCGCTGGCGAAGCGGGAGATGATCAGGGCGACGATGATGATGGCACCGTAGAGGAACTTGTCCCACAGCGGCGGCACTCCGCCCAGAGTGGTCACGTTCACCACCAGCTGGAGGGCGATCACGCCGGTCAGCGCCCCGAAGAGCGTGCCGCGCCCGCCGTTGAGGCTGACGCCGCCGATGACGGTGGCGGCGAACACCTGGAAGATCCAGCCGTCGCCCTGGGTGGAGGACACCGCCCCGTAGTGGCCGACGTACAGCACGCCGGCGAAGGCCGCGAGCAGTCCGCCGAGGGCCAGCACGATCCAGGTGATCCGGTCGACCCGGATGCCGGCCGCCCGGGCCGCCTCGGTGTTGCCGCCGATCGCGTACAGCGCCCGGCCGTGCCGCAGGTAGCCCAGGGCCAGCCCGCCGACCGCGAACAGCACCAGGCAGATCCACACCGCGGCGGGCGCCCCGAGCCAGGACGCCTTGCCGAGGTAGGAGAACGACCCGGGCACCTCGACGATGGACTTGCCCTGCGAGATGCCGTCCTGGAGGCCGCGCAGCATGGTGAGCATGCCGAGGGTGACGATGAAGCCGTTCACCCGCAGCTTGAGGATCATGAACCCGTTGAAGCCGCCGATCAGCAGGCCGACCGCCAGGCAGGCCGGGATCGACATCCAGCCGGGCAGCACCCCGATGCCGTGGTAGGTGGCCGAGCCGCTGCTCGGCATCACCAGCCACATGGCGACCACCGGGGCCACGCCGATGGTCGACTCCAGCGACAGGTCCATCCGGCCGCAGATCAGGATCATCGCCTCGCCGAGCACCAGCAGGCTCAGCTCGCTGGTCTGCTGGAGCACCCCGATCAGGTTGTCGGAGGTCAGGAAGGCCGGCGAGACGATGAAGCCGATCACGCCGAGGACGAAGATCACCGGCAGCAGGGACAGGTCCCGGTAGCGGCTCAACTGGATGCGCGGTGCCGCGCGGCCGGCCGCGCGGGGCACGGCCGGGTCGGCGGTCAGCTGACTGGTCTCGCTCATTCCTCGGCTCCCTTGCCGCCGCCCGTGGGCAGCCCCTCCATCGCCGAGACCAGGTCCCGGTCGGTCCATCCGCTGCCGAACTCGGCGATCACCCGCCCGTGGAACAGGGCGACCACCCGGTCGCAGACCCGCAGGTCGTCCAGTTCGTCGGAGACGATGACGGCCGCGTCGCCGCGCTCGGCGACGCCCCGCACCACGGACAGCAGCGAGTCCTTCGACTTCACGTCCACGCCGGCGGTCGGCCTGATGGCCACCAGCACCCGCGGCTCGCGGGCCAGCGCCCGGGCGATGACGACTTTCTGCTGGTTGCCGCCGGACAGGTCGGAGACCGGCTGGCCGGGCCCCGAGGTCTTGATGTCCAGCGACGCGATCATGCGCTGCGCGAACTCCCGGGTCTTCGACGGCAGCACGGTGCCGTACGGGCCGAGCTGGTCGGTCACCGACAGGGTGGCGTTCTCCGCGACGCTGCGGCCCAGCACCAGGCCCTGGCGGTGCCGGTCCTCGGGCACGTACCCGATGCCGGCGCCCAGCGCGTGCGGGACGCTGCCCGGCCGCACCGGCCGGCCGGCGACCAGGGTGCGGCCCGCGGTGGCCTTGCGCAGGCCGACGAGGGTCTCACCGAGCGCGGTGTTGCCGCTGGCCGTCGCCCCGGCCAGGCCCACCACCTCGCCGGCCCGCACCGCGAGGTCGATCGGCTCGTACAGGCCGTCCAGGGCCAGCCCCTCGGCCCGCAGTACCGGCTCGCCGCCGCCGTCCCGGACCGCCTTGGCGTGCCAGCCGGCCGCGGCCTGGCCGCCCGCGTCCTCGCCCGTCATGGCCGCCACCAGCTCCGCCTTGCCGAGTTCGGCGACGGGCGCGGTCAGCACGTGGCGGGCGTCACGGTAGACCGTGACCGTGCTGCACAGGTCGTAGACCTCCTGGAGGTGGTGCGAGATGAACAGGAAGGCCACGCCCTGCCGTTGGAGTTCCCGCAGGCGGGTGAAGAGACGTTCGATGCCGGCCGCGTCGAGCTGCGCGGTGGGCTCGTCGAGGATGATGAACCGCGCGCCGAACGAGAGGGCCCGCGCGATCTCGACGAACTGGCCCTGCTCCACGGTCAGATCGCCGGCCCGCGCCGCGGGGTCGACGTCCACCCCGTACTCGGCCAGCAGGTCCGCGGCCTGCGCGCGCAGCGCCGACCAGCGGATCCGGCCGCGCCCGAGCCGGCCGAGGAACAGGTTCTCCGCCACGGTCAGGTCGGGCACGACCATCGACTTCTGGTAGACGCAGGCCACCTTGGACTGCCAGGCCGCGGTGTCCCCCGCGGCCGGCGCGGGCTCGCCCTGGAACGAGACCCGGCCGGCGTCGGGGACGTGCAGCCCGGTGAGCACCGAGACGAGGGTGGACTTGCCGGCGCCGTTGCGCCCGACGAGGGCGTGCGAGTCCCCGGCCGCCACGGTGATGCCCACGCCGTCGAGGGCGACGGTGGGCCCGAACCGCTTCACGACGCCCTCGGCGTGGACCGCCGGCGGCGGGGCGTGGTCGTTGGTGCCGTTGGTCATCGGGTCAGCTCTTCCCGAGCTGGTTGGCCCACAGGTTGGGGTCGTCCACGTTGTCCTTGGTCACCAGCGGGGCGGGCAGCTGGTCCTCCAGGCCGTTGGGGATCTTGATGATGGTGGAGTCGTGGTCGGTCGGGCCGGGCTGGAACGTCTTCCCGGCGAGCGCCTCCTTGGCGTAGTACAGCGCGTACTTCGCGTAGAGGTCGGCGGGCTGGGAGATCGTGGCGTCGATCTGCCCGGCCTTGATCGCCTTGAACTCCTCGGGGATGCCGTCGTTGGAGATGATCGTGATGTGCCCGGCGGTACCGGGCGGCTTGAGCAGGTGCTTCTGCTGCAGCAGCGCCAGGGTGGGCTGCAGGAAGACGCCGCCGGCCTGCATGTAGATGCCGTTGATGTCCGGGTCGGAGGCGAGCGTGGTCTGCAGCTTGGCCGAGGCGACGTCGCCCTTCCAGTCGGTGGCCAGCGGGATGACCTTGATGCCGGGGAACTTGGACTTCATGCAGGACGCGAACGCCTCGGAGCGGTCGCGGCCGTTGATGGAGTCCAGCGCGCCCTCGAACTCGACGACCTTGCCCTTGCCCTTGAGCTGCTGGCCCAGGTAGTCGCACGCCTTGGTGCCGTAGGCGCGGTTGTCCGCGCGGACCACCATGTACACGGCGCCCTTGTCCGGGCGGGTGTCGACGCTGACCACCGGGATGTGCTTGTTCGCCAGGTTCTGCAGGGTGGAGGCGATGGCGCCGGTGTCCTGCGGGGCCATCACGATCGCCTTGGCGCCCTGGTCCACGAAGGTCTGCACGTTCGCGACGAGCTTGCCGATGTCGTTCTGCGAGTTGCTGCGCGGCAGCGCGGAGACGACGCCGGCCTTGACGCCCTTCTCGATGTAGCTCTGGTAGGAGTTCCAGAAGTCGCTGTCGGAGCGCGGCAGGTCGATGCCGACCTTGCCGGACGAGCCGGCCTTGTCGTCGCTGCCTCTGTTGCAGCCGGCGAGAGCGGTGACCGCGAGCAGAGCGGCACAGGCCGCGACGGTCGTCGTGCGCAGTCTCATCAGCGAGACCTGCCTTTCGGGTTCGAGGGTGGCTCGGTGGGCGGTGCGGGTGCTGATGCGGGGTGCGGTACGGAGGTGTGCTGCGGGTGCGGTGCGGTGGTGCGGGTGGTGGTCAGTCGGCGGCGGGGCGCAGGCGGAGACCCTGCATGCCGCCGTCGACGGCGAGGGCGGTGCCGGTCACGCTCGCCGCGGCCGGGCTCGCCAGGTAGGTGATGGCCGCGGCCACCTCGTCGGCGCTGACCAGCCGGCCGAGCGGCTGGCGGGCGTCGAGCGCGGCGCGTTCGGCGGCCGGGTCCTCGGCCTGGCCGAGCAGCCGGCCGATCCACGGGGTGTCCGCGGTACCGGGGTTGACGCAGTTGACGCGGACGCCCTCGCGGACGTGGTCGGCGGCCATCGCCAGCGTCAGGGCCAGCACCGCGCCCTTGCTCGCGCTGTACAGGGCGCGTTGCGGCAGCCCCGCGGTGGCGGCGATGGAGCAGGTGAGCGTGATGGAGGCGCAACCGGGCCGCTCCTGGGCGGCCTTGCGCAGGTGCGGCAGCGCGGCGCGGGCGGTGCGGACCATGCCCAGCACGTTGATGTCGAGCACCCGGTGCCACTCGTCGTCGGGGTTGTCCTCGACGGTGCCGATGGCGCCGATCCCGGCGTTGCCGACGAGGACGTGCAGCCCGCCGAGTTCGTCGGCGGCGGTGCCGACCGCGGCCCGTACCGCCTCGTCGGAGGTGACGTCGGCGACCACCGGGAGGGTGCCCTCGGGGGCGCCGGACACGTCGCGGTCGAGGACGGCGACCCGGGCTCCGCGGGCGGTGAGCAGGGCGGCGGTCGCCGCGCCTATGCCGGAGGCGCCGCCGGTGACGAGGGCGGTGAGCCCGGCGAAGTCCTGGGTGGCGGAGGCGGATGCGGGGGCGCTCATCGGGCCAGCTCCTGTCGTGCGGTCCACACGGGACCGTCGGGGTAGCGGTAGTCGGCGAGGGACTCGGGGACCATGCGGACCGAGAATCCGGGGGCGTCCGGCGCGCGGTAGGCGCCGTTCTCCATCACGACCGGGTCGGTGAAGTGCTCGTGCAGGTGCGGAACGTACTCGATGATCCGGTCCTCCCGGGTCCCCGAGACGGCGACGAAGTCGAACATCGACAGGTGCTGGACCATCTCGCACAGGCCGACACCGCCGGCGTGCGGGCAGACCGGGACGCCGAACTTGGCGGCCAGCAGCAGGATCGCGATGTTCTCGTTGACGCCGCCCACCCGGGCCGCGTCGATCTGCACGAAGTCCACCGCGCCGGCCTGCAGCAGTTGCTTGAACACCACGCGGTTGGCGACGTGTTCACCGGTGGCGACCCGCACCGGCTGGGCGGCGCGCACCGCCGCGTGGGCGAGCACGTCGTCCGGGCTGGTGGGCTCCTCGATCCAGTACACGTCGTACGGGGCGAGGGCGTTCATCCAGTCGACGGCCTCCTGGACGTCCCAGCGCTGGTTGGCGTCGACCGCGATCCGGATGTCGGGGCCGACCGCCTCGCGGGCCAGCCGCATCCGGCGCAGGTCGTCGTCGAGGTCGGCGCCGACCTTCAGCTTGATCTGCCGGAAGCCGGCGTCGACCGCCTCCTTGGCGAGCCGGGTCAGCTTCTCGTCGGAGTAGCCGAGCCAGCCGGGTTCCGTGGTGTAGGCCGGGTAGCCCTCGCGGCGCAGCAGGGCGGCGCGTTCGGCCCTTCCGGGCTCGGCGCGGCGCAGGATCTCCAGCGCCTCGTCGCGGGTGAGCGCGTCGCTGAGGTAGCGGAAGTCGACAAGGTCGGCGATCTGCTCGGGAGTCATGCCGGCGAGCAACTCCCAGACCGGGCGGCCGGCCTGGCGGGCGGCCAGGTCCCAGGCGGCGTTGACCACGGCGCCGGCGGCCATGTGCATCACGCCCTTCTCCGGGCCGAGCCAGCGCAGTTGGGAGTCGTGGGTGAGCAACCGGTAGAAGGCGCCAAGATCGCCCGTGACACTGTCCACCGCACGCCCGACGACATAAGGTCGCAGTGTTCGGATCGCGGCGGCGACCACGTCGTTGCCGCGCCCGATCGTGAAGCACAGGCCGTACCCCGCGAGGCCGCCGGGCGCGTCGGTACGCAGCACCACGTAGGCGGCCGAGTAGTCGGGGTCGGGGTTCATGGCGTCCGAGCCGTCGAGCTGCTCCGAGGTCGGAAAGCGGATGTCGTAGACGTCGACCTCGGTGATGGTCGGACTCATGCACACTCCCGTCGCAAGACATCGGATCTTTTTTTGATGATCCGATGTATAGCGGCGCGGCCTGCCGTTCGTCCAGGGGGAAGCCAGAACTTTGTCGATTACAGATCGGATGTCTCATCGGCTGGTCCGCCGCGTCCGGCGCTGGAGCCCGCCGTCCCGCCGCCGGCTGATGCGTGCCCTGCGCCGTGCGGTGATCGCCGCGACGGTGCTCGCGGTGCTGGCCGTGGCCGCCGTCGCCACCGCGCTGCGGGCCGAGTACGCCGGCAGTCCGGCAGCCGCCGGACGCACCCGCGGCCATGACGCGGTGTGGCTCGGCCACGCCTGGGTGGACGGCCGCCGCACCGCCGCCGACCTGGCAGAACTGCGTACGCGCGTGGCCGGCACCGGCATCCGCGACCTCTACGTCCACACCGGCCCGCTGGCCCACGACGGCACCCTCGACCCCGGGCTCCACCCCACCGCCGCCCGCTTCGTCGCCGACGTGCACCGGGTGCTGCCCGGCGTGCGGGTGCAGGCGTGGCTGGGCGACACGGTGGCCCGCTCCGGCAGCTCCGGTCTGCATCTGGGCGACCCCGCGGTGCGGTCCCGGGTGGACGGCTCCTGCGCCCAGGTCCTGGACGCCGGGTTCGACGGCGTGCACCTGGACGTCGAGCCGGTGCCGAACGGCGACGCGGGGTTCCTGGCGCTGCTGGACACCGTCCACCGGCTGACCGAGGACCGCGGCGTCCCGCTGTCCGCCGCGGTCCCGCAGATCGACCCGCTGCCCGGCCTGCACACCGTCGCCTACCTGCCGTTCAGCCACCCCAAGTGGTGGGCCCAGGCGTACTTCGGGCAGGTCGCCCGCCGGGTCGACCAGATCGCGGTCATGGCGTACGACACCGCCATGCCGACCTCGTCCCTGTTCGGCGGGTACGTCGCCCAGCAGACCGGGCTGGCGCTGGCCGTCACCCCGCGCAGCACCGATCTGATCATCGGCCTCCCCGGCTACCACACGAGCAACATGGGCCACCACGCGTACGCCGAGACCGTGGCCGCCGCGGTCCGCGGCGCCCGGGTCGCGCTGGCCCGCCACGACCGGGACCGCCGCACGTTCGGCCTGTCGCTGTACGTCGACTTCCACAGCACGGCGGGCGACTGGGCCGCGTACCGCAGAGGTTGGGGCACGGAGGGCGGTACGCCGTAGGCTTGTGCCGCACGTCAGGAACAGCACAGCAGCCGGCGCGGGGGCGGTGCCGCCCCCTCCGGCCGGGAGAAGGAGGCGCTGGGTGATCGAGCTCGAGGGGGTTCCCGAGCTGATCGACCCGGTCATGGTGGCCGCGTTCGAGGGCTGGAACGATGCCGGGGACGCAGCCTCCACCGCGGTCGGCCACATGGACCGGGAGTTCAAGGGAGAGGTGTTCGCCGCGCTCGACGCGGAGGACTACTACGACTTCCAGGTCAACCGGCCCACGGTGTGGATGGACGGCGGCGTACGGCGCATCACCTGGCCGACGACGCGGTTGTCGGTGGTGCGCATCCAGTCGCCGAAGCCGCGCGACCTGGTCCTGGTGCGCGGCATCGAGCCGAGCATGCGCTGGCGCTCGTTCTGCAACGAGATCCTCGGGTTCGCGCACGAGCTGGGCGTGGAGATGGTCGTGGTGCTCGGGGCGCTGCTGGGCGACACCCCGCACACCCGGCCGGTCCCGGTCACCGGCGTCACCTCCGACCCGGACCTGGCGACCTCCATGAACCTGGAGGAGTCCCGCTACGAGGGCCCGACCGGCATCGTCGGGATCCTCCAGGAGGCGTGCACCCACGCCGGCATCCCCGCGGTGAGCCTGTGGGCCGCGGTCCCGCACTACGTCTCGCAGCCGCCCAACCCCAAGGCCACGCTGGCCCTGCTGAACCGGCTGGAGGACCTGCTCGACCTGCGCATCCCGCAGGGCGAGCTGCCCGAGGACGCCCGCGCCTGGCAGGTCGGCGTGGACCAGCTGGCCGCCGAGGACAGCGAGGTCGCGGAGTACGTCCAGACCCTGGAGGAGGCCCGCGACACCGCCGAACTCCCCGAGGCGTCCGGCGAGGCCATCGCCAAGGAGTTCGAGCGCTACCTGCGCCGCCGGGACCCGCAGCCGGGCGGCTACGCCAGCGAGGGCGAGGACGGCGTCCCCCGCTTCCGCGAACTCCCCCAGACCCCGCCGTCCGAAGAGGCACCGTCCGACGACGCGTCGCCCGACGACGACGAGGACGACGGCACCTCGGACTAGCCCGGCCCCTCCGCCCCCGGGTGGCGGAGGTCCACTGCCAGGGGTGTGCGCGGGCGACCGGCCACCGGTCGGTGGCCCGGAGACGACACCGGTTGCCCCTTCGGGACGGTGGCGACCCGCGGGCCCGCGGTGGCTGGTCGCGCGGGCGAACAGCGGGCCGGGCCGTGTCCGGCGAATGCCGGCGGTTCCGCGGGGCCCGGTACGCACCGGAACCAGCGCCCCCGGCCTTGGGG
>WRCZ01000227.1 GCA_009783685.1 Actinomycetes bacterium | reverse complement strand
GAGGCCAGTGCGGAGCAGAACGCCAGGCAGTGGGTGACGAGGCTGTCGCCGGATGGCCGGTGCTGGCCGAGGCGGGTCCTCAGATCGTCGATGCGATGGCGCAGTTCTCCGTGCGCCTGGGAGAGTTGCCGGCTCAGCGCGGTCACGCGGTCGCCGTTGGGGGATGCCACGGACGGCGGTCCCTTCGGTTCCGCACCTCCATGCCTGGCGCGGTCCGCCACCGGCACGCGATGCTGGAGCCAGCAGACCACGCCACACGCCGGCAGGCAAAGCCGCGGCGGCGCCGGAGACGGCATGCGGGCCCGCCGGGCGGAACCCCGGTACCGGCGGAGGCCGATCGCCTGCCGCGAGCCGCGGTCCGCGGCGGTGGCTCATGTGCCGGCCTCCCGACCGGTGTTGACGTCCTCGGTGAACGCGAGGAGGAGTGCCGCGGTGCCCACTGGGTCTTCCAGGTTCGGCGAGTGCGCCGGCCCGGAGCACCGGCTCATGTGCCTGTCTCCGGGCCGGTGTTGACGTCCAAGGTGAACGCAAGGAGGAGTGCCGCGGTGCCCACCGGGTCTTCCGGGTTGGTCGAGTGCGTCGGCCCGGAGCACCGGCTCATGTGCCTGCCCCCGGGCCGGTGTTGAGGTCCTCGGTGAATGCGAGGAGGAGTGCCGCGGTGCCCACCGGGTCTTCCAGGATGGGCGAGTGTCCCGATCCGCGGAGCCAGGCGACGCGCGCGCCTGGGACGGCGCGGTAGTCGGCCGCTGACGAGGGCCGCCATCGCTGGTCCTGGTCGCCGAAGACGACCTGGAGCGGTTTGCCGAGGGCCGGCAGCCGCTCGGGCAGGGGCCGCGGGCTCAGATACGCCACGCCCTCCCGCATGGCCACGGTCACCGCGTGCAGGTTGATCCCGCGCAGCTCGTCGACGAACTCCTGCGGGATCTCGTAGCCCGCGTGGAAGGCGGAGCTGGCGAACCGCCGGATCTGCTCGTCCGTCGGCGGCCACTGCGTCGGGTCGATCGCCGCCGACGCCGGGGCGAGGAACGCGTCCAGGGAGGGACCGGTGTTGATCAGGGCCAGCGCCGTCACGAGGTCGGGCCGCTGCTCGGCGAGCGCGACCGCGGTGTAGCCGCCACTGGAGTGGCCGACGACGACGGCCTGCTGGACGCCGAGCCGGTCCATCGCCTCGGCGACCGTGCGCGCCTGCGCGGGCACGGAGTAGTCCCCGTCGGCCGGTGCGGCCGAACGCCCGTGGCCGAGCAGGTCGATGCCGATGACGCGATGGCATCCGGTGAGCAGCGGGACGAGCGCCTGCCACGACAGGGTCGAGGACGCCGAGCCGTGGATCAGCAGCAGGACGGGAGCGTCGCACTGGCCGTCCAGGCGCACGTGGATGTCGCCGGCGCCGAGGTGCAGCAGCACGTCCTCGGCAGCCAGCCCTCGGCGGTGGGCGCCTTCGCCGGGGTGGGGGTGCAGGGGAGGGTGCGGGGAGGTGTCAGGTGGTGTCATGGGCCCAGTGTCACCGCCCCGGCCCCCGGGTTCTTGGACGAATGTTCCGCGCCCCGCGGTGCGTAGCATGGAGGGATGCGGCCCACCGGGGGTGAACGTGACGGGTCTGCGGCGTGGGACGTGGCGCGCCCGCAGCGTCCCTGCCGGCTGCCCGGTGTCGACATGGCCGCGTTCGGCGTGCCCGGTTCCCTGGTGGACGGCCTGCGCGTCGTCCCGCACCCGGCGGTGATGCTGATCCTGCTGTTCGGGCCGGGCGAGACGGCCGTGGACGACGGGTCCGGGCGGCGGCAGTGCGGCAGTCTCGTGGCGGGGTCGGGGTTCGGCTCCGGGGGTGCGGTCCGGGCGTGGGGCGAGCACGTGGAGTGCGTGCAGGTGCGCCTGTCGCCGGTGGTCGCAGGCATGGTCCTGGGAGTGGGCCCGGACGAACTGGCCGGCGGGGTGGTGTCCCTCGACGACCTGTGGGGCCGTGAGGCGGCCGGCGTCCGCGAGCGGCTGGAGGGGGCCCCGACCTGGCAGGAGCGGTTCGCGGTGACGGAGGCGGTACTCGCCCGCCGTCTGGGGGCGCGGCCACGGGTGGATCCCGAAGTGGTCCGGGCCTGGCGCCGGATCGTCGCCGGGCGCGGTCTGGTGCGGGTCGAGGACCTGGCGTCCGAGGTCGGGTGGAGCCGCAAGCGGCTGTGGTCCCGGTTCCGCGCGCAGGCCGGCATGCCGCCCAAGAGTGCCGCGCGGCTGGTCCGGTTCGACCACGCCGTGCACCGTCTGGTGGCGGGGGAGGGCCCGGCCCGGGTCGCCGCGGAGAGCGGCTACTTCGACCAGTCGCACCTGCATCGGGACGTCATGGAGTTCGCCGGGGTGACGCCCGCGGCCGTGGCCGGCGAGCCGTTCCTGACCGTCGACGGGCTGGCGTGGCCGGGCTCGGCGCACCCCTCCCCGCGGGCAGCCGCAGGCGGCCCCGGTCGCTGAGCCGCCCGTCCGGATCGGCGGGTCAGGCGCCGGGCGGTCCGGCGGGGCCCGGGGGAGCGGCCGGGGTCTTCTTCCCCGAGGAACCGCCGCTGCCGCTCGGGATGTTGCCGAGGTTGCCGACGTCACCGCCGGCCTCGGAGATCAGGACCACCAGGGTCACGACGAGCGCGGCCACGCCGAGGATGACGGCGCCGCAGGCGGCGGCGATGGGGACGGCCACCAGCAGGGTCAGGCGGCGTTTGACGAAGGGGCGGGCCAGCAGGACGCTGCCGAGTGCGAAGACGATCGCGCCCGCGGCGAGGATGGCGATGCCCTTCCGCTCGTGGACGGACTCGTGCCAGGCGAGGCGCACCGTCGCGACGGTGAGCAGGCCGGTGATGCTCTCGTGCTTGGCGCGGGTCACCACGTACGCGATCGGGCCGCCGAGCCCGACGAGTTGAAGTGCGAGCCCGCCGGCGATCCAGCCCGCCCGGTGGGCCACCGGCGCCAGCCGGCCGCGTCCCGTCACCGCCGTCCCGGCATCCGGTCCGGCACCTATCCCTGATTCAGCCCCCGTGGTCACGCGCGTCAGCGTAGTGGACTGGCGCCCCGTACCTGCGGGATTCCACGAACAGTCAAGAGCCGGTAAAATTACGGCAATTGGTCTAGTCCCTTTTCATCTGCGGCAACGCGCGTGACGTGGTCCGCGGTGCCCCGATTGGTACAGTCCAATTGTTCGTCCGACCCATTGCCGGTCGGCGCAGACCTCGGCTGTCCTGGTCGGTAGGTAACCCAACAGTTCGGCGTGGAGCGGGAGTCAGGCCGTTCCAAGCCGTCCTGGGGCCATCCCCCCACCACCGAGGAGAGCCGTGTTCACAGGACTCAGAACGCCCAGACCTCCCCGCCGGCCGGCGCGGCTGCGCGCCCGGCTGGCCGCCGGACTCACCACGCTGGCCCTGTCGCTGGCCGGACTCGCCGGGCTCGCCGCCCCCGCCGCGCACGCCGCCGGCGCGCTCACCGCGGAGTTCAGCAGCACCGGCAGCGGCTCGTCCTGGTCAGGCACCTACGTCGTCAAGAACGGCACGTCGTCCGCAGTGAACGGCTGGAGCCTGGAGTTCGACCTGCCGGCCGGAGTGAAGATCACCAGCGAGAGTTACGGCACCAGCACCGTCACCGGCTCCCACGTCGTCGTCACGCCCGCCTACTACAACGCGACCGTGCCGGCGAACGGGTCCACCTACCCGTACAGCTACACCTTCCAGGCGAGCGGACCCGTGAGCACGCCGACCGGGTGCCTGATCAACGGCGACAAGTGCGACGGCAGCCCGGCGGTGCCCCCGAAGGCGCCGACCGGCGTCACCGTCGCGGACGCCACCGCGCACACGGTGAGCCTGTCGTGGACCGCCGCCGCCACCGGGGACTTCCCCGTGGCGTCCTACGACGTGCTGCAGGGCGACACCGTCGTGGCCTCCAGCGCCACGACCACGGCCACCGTGCAGAACCTGTCGCCGGCGACCTCGTACCAGTTCACCGTGCGGGCCAAGGACACCCGGGGCAACACCGGCCCGGCCAGCGCCCCGATTACGGCGACCACCTTCGACCCGTCCACCGACACGGTGCCGCCGACCGCCCCGGGCAACCTGCGGGCCGGCACCGTCACGTCGAGCACCGTGCAGCTGTCCTGGGACGCGGCGACCGACAACAACCGCGTCGCCGCCTACGACGTCTACCAGGGCTCGACGCTCGCCGCGACGGTGCCCGCCGACACCCGCACCACCACCCTGGTCGGCCTCGCGCCCGCCACCGCCTACACGTTCACCGTCAAGGCCCGCGACCTGGCCGACAACGCGTCGCCGGCCAGCAACGCGGTCACCGTCACGACCCTGGAGGCGGTGGGCAACGGCGGCTACGCCAAGGTCGGTTACTTCGTGCAGTGGGGCATCTACGGCCGCCAGTACTTCGTGAAGAACCTCGACACCTCGGGCGCCGCCGCCAAGCTGGACGTGATCAACTACGCGTTCGGCAACATCGACCCGGCCAACCTGACCTGCCTCAACGGCGTGACCAAGGGCACCACGCAGGACCCGGAGGACCCCAACCAGGGTGACGGCGCCGGCGACGCCGACGCGGACTACGGCCGGGCCTTCCCCGCCGCGCAGTCCGTCAACGGCCAGGCCGACGACGGCTGGGGCAAGCTGCGCGGCAACTTCAACCAGCTCAAGGAGCTGAAGGCCAAGTACCCCAACCTCAAGGTCGTGATGTCGCTCGGCGGCTGGACGTACTCCAAGTACTTCTCCGACGTGGCCGCCACCGACGCCTCCCGCAAGAAGTTCGTGCAGTCCTGCATCGACATGTACATCAAGGGCAACCTGCCGGAGACCGAGGGCGCGGGCGGGCCGGGCGTGGCCGCCGGCATCTTCGACGGCTTCGACCTCGACTGGGAGTGGCCCGGCTCCCCGGACGGCCACCCCGGCAACCACTGGAGCAGCTCCGACAAGGCCAACTTCACCGCCCTGATCGCCGAGTTCCGCAAGGAGCTCGACGCGCTCGGCGGCGACCACAAGCTGCTCACCGCCTTCACCCCGGCCGACCCGAACAAGATCGCCGCCGGCTGGGACCTGGCACAGGTCTCCAAGAACCTGGACATCGAGAACATCCAGGGCTACGACTTCCACGGCTCGGGCAGCGACAACTCCTGGGAACCCAACCGCACCGGCGACCAGGCCAACCTCTACCCCGACCCCAACTCGCCCTACCCGAACGACTTCAGCATCGACCACGCGGTGCAGACCTACCTCGACGCCGGAGTCAGCCCGCGCAAGCTCACCATCGGCCTGCCCTTCTACGGCCGGGGCTGGCAGCAGGTGGCCGACGGCGGGGCGCACGGCGAGTGGCAGAGCGCCAACGGCGCCGCACCGGGCCAGTTCGCGGAAGAAGCCGGAACCCGCGGCTACAACAACCTGATCACCGGCGTCCCGGGTCTGACCGTCTATCACAACGACCAGACCGTGGCCACGTACGGCTACACCGGCGCGGGCGGGCAGTGGTGGTCCTTCGACGACGCCTGGTCCATCGGCAAGAAGGCCCAGTACATCAAGTCCAAGCACCTGCTGGGCGCCATGATCTGGGAGATGTCGGGCGACACCCCCAGCGGTTCGCTGTTCAGCGCCCTCACCACCGGGCTGCAGAACTGACGGCGACCCCCTGAACGACCAGCGCAGCCGCCGGGGCTGCCCGGGTACCCACCCGGGCAGCCCCGGCCCCGTGACGCCGGCCCACGGCCCCGGCGGCGGGCGCGGGTTCTGGTCCGAGTGGGCCATGGGCCGGGGCGCGTTCGGACGCAGTCCGCGCGGGGGATCGACTCGGCGGCCGCAACAGGGTAGTAACCGTGGGCCGGAGGCCGACTGTCCACGCCCTCCGGCGAGTCGATTGCTCACGGTTTCGTCCAGATGAAGGAGACACGTGTCCAGACACCTCTCTCCACCGCGCCCCACCCGCGGCAGGCCGGCACTCGTCAGCGCACTCCTCTCGACCCTCACCGCCCTCGCCGTGCTCTGCGGGCTCGCCGCCGGCGCGGCCCTCGCCGCACCCTCGGCCGCCGCGGCGTCCGCCGCCGTCGACACCGCCCCCGCCAAGGCCGCGATCACCCGGCTGGTCGGAGCCCAGCCCGCGGCGCAGATCGACCTCCAGGGCCTCGACAAGGGGTCCGGCCAGGACCGCTACCTGATCGAGGCGGTGAACGGCCGGCTGCGCATCAGCGGCACCACCCCCGGCACGATCCTCGCCGGCTTCGGCACGTACCTGCGCACCGTCGCGCACGCCGACCTCTCGCTCAACGGCGACCAGGTGAACCTTCCGCAGCGCCTGCCGCTGCCGGCCGCGCCCATCGCCCGCACCGCGGACGTCACGCACCGCTTCGCCCTCAACGACACCAACGAGGGCTACGCCGGCGCCTACCTGGACTGGCCGCACTGGCAGCGGCGGATCGACGTCCTGGCGCTGAACGGCATCAACGAGGTCCTGCTCTACGAGGGCCAGGAGGCCGTCTACCAGCAGACGTTCGAGCAGTTCGGCTACACCGCGGACGAGATGCGCGCCTGGATCCCGCAGCCGGGCCACCAGTCCTGGTGGCTGCTGCAGAACATGTGCTGCCAGGGAAGCCCGATCAGCCAGCAGCTGATCGACCGGCGCGCGGTGCTCGGCCGGCAGATGGCCGACTACCTGCGGCAGCTCGGCATGACCCCGGTGCTGCCCGGCTACTACGGCACCGTCCCGACCCAGTTCGCCGACAAGAACCCCGGCGCCGACACCGTCCCCCAGGGCACCTGGAACGGGTTCGCGCGCCCCGACTGGCTGAACCCGACGACCCCGCTGTTCGACCGGATCGCGGACCGCTTCTACGCCGTGCAGAGCCAGCTGTTCGGGGACAGCACCATGTACAAGATGGACCTCCTCCACGAGGGCGGCAGGCCCGGCGACGTCGACGTCGGCGACGCCTCCCGCGCGGTGCAGAACGCCCTCGACCGGGCCCACCCCGGGGCGATCTGGGCGATCCTCGGCTGGGAGAGCAACCCGCGCCAGGAGACCCTCCAGGCCGTCGACAGGTCCCGGCTGCTCGTCCTCGACGGCAACTCCGACACCACCGGTGCCGTCGACCGCGACCAGGACTACCTCGGCACGCCCTACGCCTTCGGCTCCATCTGGGACTTCGGCGGCAACACCAACATGGGCGCCAGCATGAGCATCTGGAACCAGAAGTTCCATGACTGGCTCGCCAAACCCGGCACCGCCCTGAACGGCATCGCGATGATGCCCGAGGCCATCGACAACAACCCGGTCGCCGTCGAGTTCTTCGCCGACCTGGCATGGGAGCCGGCCGCCGTCGACGTCGACACCTGGATGGCCGCGTACGCCACGTCCCGCTACGGAGCCGCCGACCCGCACGCCGTGGCGGCCTGGCAGCTGCTGGGCCGGACCGCCTACGCGTGGCCCGGCAACGCCGGCACCCGCTACACCAGCAGCCTGTTCTCCATCCAGCCCGGGCTGCTGGCCACCGCCGGCACCCTCCCGTACGACCCCCGGGCCGTCGAGCAGGCACTCGGTGAACTCCTCCAGGTCGGGCCGCAGTCGAGGAACAGCACCGCCTACCGCTACGACATCGTGGACGTCGGCCGCCAGGTGGTGTCCAACGACACCAAGACGCTGCTGCCCGAGATCCGGCAGGCGTACAACGCCGGCGACCTCGCGTCCTTCGACACCCTGAGCGCCCAGTGGATGAACGAACTCGACCTGATGGACCGGCTGCTGGCCGGCGACGCCACGTCCCTGTTCGGCGTGTGGCAGCAGGAGGCGGCCGCGCTCGCCGCAACTCCCGCCGAGGTCAAGGCACTCGAGTACGACCTGCGGACCCTGGTGTCCATCTGGTCCGAGGAGCACCCCATCCAGGACTACGCGGGACGCGAGTGGAACGGCCTCGTCGGCGACTACTACGGCACCCGCTGGCGGATGTTCTTCGCCTCCCTGCACACCGCCCTCGCGACCGGCGACCCCGTCCAGCTCATCGACTGGCGCGCCGTCGCGTCCACCTGGGTCACCAAGGACAACCGCTTCCGGACCACGCCCGCCGGCGACGCCTACGCGGTGGCGCAGCAGATCGCCGCCGACCCGGCCGGCCACCTGGCGCTGGCCGCCGACCCCAAGGCCGCGCAGCCCGGCGCGACCGTGAAGGTCACCGCCACATTCACCAACGACAACGTCCTGCGCGCCACCGGCCCGGCGCAGTTCCGGCTGACGGCCCCCGCCGGCTACACCGTTCGCGCCGACGGTGCGACCTCGGCGACCGTGCCCGCGGCCGGCACCGCCACCGCGGCCTGGGACGTCACCCTTCCCGCCGGCGCCACCCCCGCCGACCTCGCCCATCTGACCGCCGACGTCCACTGGAACTCCGGCGGCCACCAGGGCGCGGTGACCGCCACCACCGACACCATGGTGAGCGGACCGGTGTCCGCGCCCTACCGCACCGCCTCCACCGCGCCCGTCGAATTCGCCCAGCACGGCGACGTGTTCGCCCTCGCGGGCGGCGGCGCCGACATCGGCTCCTCGACCGACGAGTACGGCACGGTCTACACCCCGCAGGCCCTGTCCTCCGGCCAGGCCGTCGCCACCGAGGTGCTCGACCAGGACGCCAGCGGGCCGTGGGCCAGGGCCGGACTCGTCGTCCGCGCCGACCTGTCCACGCCCGGCAGCGCCGGCTACGCCAACCTGGCCGTCACACCCGGGCACGGCTGCGACTTCATGTGGGACGCCGACGGCAACGGGAAGCTCGACCACTACACCACCAGCGGCGGGTTCACCGCCGGCGGCCCGGTCCACCTGAGGATCAGCAGGGACGGCGACACCTTCACCGGCTGGTGCAGCCAGGACGGCACGAACTGGACCCGTGTCGGCTCGGCCCGGGTGCCCGGCGCGGTGGCCGCCGAGGACGCCGGACTGCTGTTCACCGCCGTCGACGCCAGCACCCACCAGCTGGGCGCCGCACGCTTCGACGGGCTGGCCGTCACGCCGTTCACCGCGCGCGACACCGGCGGCGACACCGTGCTGAGCGTGGGCAAGACCACCAGCGCGCTGTCCTCCGAGGCCGGCAGCCCGCCGTCCGCGGCCGTCGACGGCGACCGCACCAACACGGCGTACTGGGGCAGCACCATGAACTCCGGGGACACCTGGTGGCAGGTCGACCTCGG
>WRCZ01000226.1 GCA_009783685.1 Actinomycetes bacterium | reverse complement strand
CGGTGTAGCGGTTGAGGTAGTCCTGGCGGGTGCCGTCGCTCTTGTTGTTGCAGTTGTCGTACTTGAGGTAGTCCACGCCCCAGTCGGCGAACGTCTGGGCGTCGGTGGTCTCGTGGCCGAGGCTGCCCGGGTACCCCGCGCAGGTCGCGGTCCCCGCGTCCTCGTAGATGCCGAGCTTGAGGCCCTTGGAGTGGACGTAGTCGGCGGTGCCCTTGATGCCGTCGGGGAACTTGGCGGGGTCGGGCACCAACCGGCCCTGGGCGTCGCGGGAGTGCGTCATCCAGCAGTCGTCGATGTTGACGTAGGTGTAGCCGGCGTCCTTCAGGCCCGAGCTGATGAAGTAGTCGGCGGTCTGCTCGATCAGCTGCTCGCTGACGTTGCAGCCGAAGGCGTTCCAGTCGTTGAAGCCCATCGGCGGCGTGGTGGCGAGCCCGTTGTCGAGGGCGGCTGCGGGTGAGGCGGTCACGACCACCTCGGTCGTCACGGCGACGGCGCCGAGGGCGCCGGTCCACAACGCGCCGGCCGTCGCGCAGGCCAGCAGTCTGTGGGCGAATCTTGGCATGAAAAGTCCTCTGCTCCCGGTTCGAGGTCGGGCCTGGAGGGCCCGCGGGTGTTCGGGGCCACACCACGCCGTGTGCGGAACAGCGTGGTTACGACGTTTCAATTCAACGGAAGAAAACAGAGTCGCTCATTTCCGTTCAGGGCGACACGCTAGGAGCCCCGCCTCGGCGTTGACAAGGCCCGTGCACACGGAATCCGTCAACTTCCCTCACAGGCGGTCGGATACGCTGTGCCGCCGCCCACCCACGCGAAGGGACACCCCGTGCAGCGATTCGCCTCGATCATCCGGCTGCGTCCGGAGAAGGAAGCCGAGTACCGCGCCCTGCACGCGGCCGCCTGGCCGGGCGTGCTCGCCATGCTCAAGCGCGCGAACATCGGCAACTACTCGATCTACCTGCGCGACGGACTGCTCTTCAGCTACCTCGAGTACAGCGGCGACGACTACGCCGCCGACACCGCCGCGATCGCCGCCGACCCGGTCACCCGCGAGTGGTGGAGCCGCACCGACCCCTGCCAGCAGCCGGTGGAGGGCGCCGCCGAGGGCGAGTGGTGGGCGCCGCTGGAGGAGGTCTTCCACCTGGACTAGCGTCGGCGCGCACCGGCGGGGACAGCTCCCGGACCGCCCGCGGGCCCGGCCGATACCCGATGGAGACGCGGGTGTTGCTCCCGCGCGTCGTACGCCCGTGAGGATCGGCCCATGGCACCAGGGGGCGGGGCACCGAGGGGCGGGACGCACGGGTACGGGGCGGAGCGGCGCGCCATGGCCCAGGGCGCGGCGGAAGGCGGCGTGGCGCGCGGGCGCTACGGTCCGGCCGACTGCTGCCTGTACGCCGCGGCGCTGATCCTCGCGTTCACCGTGGTGGTGGCCGGCCTGGCCCTGTGGGGCCTGCACCGGGCGCTCCGGCCGGTGCCACCGGACCTGGCGGCCGTCGCCGACTCCCCGTCGGTGCGCGCCGCGGACGGCGCGGCGGCCCGCGCGATGGCGCAGCAGCTCGCGCAACTGCGCACCGCGACGCCCTGGGCGGATCCGCTGGGCACCTCGGTCGTGGACGTCTGCCACGCGGAGGGGAGGTCGGCGTTCACCTTCAGCTTCCAGTTCCAGCAGTCGGGGTCGGGGGCGGTCGGCTGCACCCGCGCCACCGCCCTGTACCTGGCCTTCGACGGCGATCTGCCGCTGCGCCTGCGGCAGTTGGACGCGGCGGTCGCCGCGCTTCCGTGGCGGCCCCCGCCCACGCCGGACGGCCGGCCGGGCGGGCTCGCCGCGCTGCTCGCCGACCGGCGCGAGGCACCTGACGGCGCGTCGGACCCGTCGGCGCCGGCGTCGCCGGAGTCGCCGGCTCCCGCGGGCGCGCCGCCGTCCGCCCCGGCGCCCGCCGAGCCGGTCGCCCTCGACCTGGACTGCTACCCGGTGCGGCCCGCCCTCACGACGCCCGCGCCCGGCGCCTCCCCGGGCGCGTCCCCGTCCCCCACCGCGTCCGCGGCCGGCGCCGTCCCGCCCGCGCTGCGGGCGGGGACGCTGCACGTGTCCGTGGCCTCCCGCCCGCTGGTCCCGCAGGGCGGCCCCTGGGACCGCGCCCCCTGGACCGGCCAGGACGGCGCGCGGCACCGCCCGTTCGGCAACGGCGGTTCCGAACGGGCCCACTACTACGCCTGGCATCCGCTCTCCGCGCAGTCCCTGGCCGCCACCGGCTACCGCACCCACCACTACCTGGTCGCCTTCGTGCTGTCGGAGGGGTACGCGCTGGACCACTGACCGGCGGGCGGGGCGGACACGGTTCGGCGGCGTGCGCCACCCGGGGGGACATTCCGCGCATAATGCCCTCACTGCCGCTCGCCGCCGTCACCCGTGGAGGTCCCCGCATGACCACACCGGCGCCGCCCGCCGCCCCGGGGCCCGGCAGGGTGCAGCGCTGGCAGGAGCGGGCCACGACCGCCCGGACGGCGGCCGAGCGGCGCTTTCCGGTCATCACCGACCTGACGGCGCGTCTGCTGTCGGTCAACGTGCTGGACGCCGCGACCCGGCTGGCCGCGCAGCTGTTCCTGACGGCCGTGCCGTTCATGCTCGTCGCGGCCGCGTTCACCCCGCAGGGCGTGCGCGACCAGCTGCTGACGTCCGCCCGGGACGTGTTCGGCCTGACCGGTGCCTCGGAGCAGCAACTGCGGCAGCTCTACGGGGCGCAGGGGGCCGGCGAGAACGGCGTGCGGCAGGCGACCGGGGTGATCGGGGCCCTGGTGGCCCTGCTGGCGGCGACGGCCAGCAGCCGGGCCATGGGCCGGGTCTGCCAGCGGGCCTGGCAGCTGCCGAAGCCGCCGGCCCGCCTGGCGGTGTGGCGCTGGTTCGTCTGGATCGTGGCGTGGGTGGCCGTGCTGGTGCTCCAGGGGCCGATGCGCGGCGGTTTCGGGGCCGGGCTGTGGCTGGGGATCCCGCTGGTGTTCCTCGTGGACGTGGCCCTGTGGTGGTGGACGCAGTGGCTGCTGCTCAACGGCCGGGTGCCGTGGCTGCCGCTGTTCCCGGGCGCGGTGCTAACCGCGGGGGCGATGACCGCGCTGTCCGTCACGGCCAGGATCTACATGCCGACCGCCCTCAACCGCAGCCTGGCCACCTACGGTTCGCTGGGTTCGGTGTTCACGCTGCTGTCCTGGCTGATCGCCATCTGCGTGGTGATCACCGTCAGCCTCACGGCGGGCGCGGTCCTGGCCACCCAGCCGCCGCTCGCCGGACCCCTGAACCGTGCCGGTCGGCCGCCGAGGACATGACGTAGCGTCAACTGTCGTGTCACAGTGGTGTGTTATGACACACGGGGAACGCGGGGACGAGGGCTGCCGTCAGATCCACATCCGCCTCGAAGGCGGCGGAGCCCGCGACCTCGGCGCCCTGCACCGCTGGCTGAGCCGCGAGGACTGGTTCGTCGACGCCGAGCAGGAGTACGGCCTGCGGGTCGCCTACCGCGAGGAGGACGGCACCGAGCGCGCGGCCGGCCCCGACGGCCCGCCGATGGGCGGCCTGATCACCGATCTGGTGCTGCTGGTGGCGGGCGCGGCCATCGGTCCCGTCTTCGACGACCTGTACACGCGGGCCAAGGCGGCGGTGCGCGCCTGGGCGGAGAACAGCGGCGTCGACACCCCGCAGGTCGGCACCGGGACGCCCGGCGGGACATCCGGCAACGAGGCATCCGGCGGGGCTTCCGGCGAAGGACCCGACGAGGGCACGGACGACGGCGAGGGCGGAAGGATCCGGTAGACGCCGTGCCAGATCCCGACTACGACCCCAGGGGAAGGGCCAACCAGGCCCTGCTCGTCGGGGTCTACCACTACGACCACGCCGACGACCTGCCCGGCGTCCGGCGCAACCTCGGCGAGATGTTCGACGTGCTGCTCAGCGGCGGCCTGTTCGGCACCGGGGAGATCCACACCGTGTCCCCGACCAGGAGCAGCGAGTTCCTGACCAGTCTGGACGAGGCGGCGGAGAACGCGCGCGGGCTGCTCCTGCTGTACTTCGCCGGCCACGGCCGGCTCTCGCACGACGGGTCCGAGCTGTTCCTCACCTTCGGCACCTCGCGGCGGCTGCCCGGCGACGAGCCGCACTACAGCGAGTCGGTGTCGTGGAACCAGGTGCTGCGCAAGCTGCGGGACCTCGCGCACGGCAGGACCGTCGACCGCATCGTGGTGGTCCTCGACTGCTGCTACGCCGGCAACGCGCTGCAGAGCTTCAAGCCCGGCGCGCTGGAGCCGGGCCGCGAGCGCATCTCGGTGCTGACCGCGGTGCAGGTCAACCGCCGCATCCCGGCCGGCAGGGGGCAGACGCCGACGCCGTACACCAGCCACCTGGTGCGGCTGCTGCGCTCCGGGCTGGGCGACGAGGACGGCCTGATCCGGCTGACGCCGCTGGCCGCCGCCCTGCAGGAGGCGCTGCGCGGCTCGCACACGGACGACGGCGACCCGTGGGAGCCGCGGCACTATCTGGCCGAGGGCGGCCAGGACGTCATCGTCGGCGTGGCCGGCGGGCGCCGCGAGCCGCCCCGGCCGCACCTGGCGTCCCGCGCGGCGGCCGTCCTGTCCGCGGCCCGCCGCCGGCTGCGCGCGGCCGCAGACGACGTCGTCCCGCCGTCGCGCAGGGCCCTGGTGGCGATCGGCACCGCCTGCGCGGTGGTACTGGCGGCCGGCGCGTACGGCGTCTACCGGTGGGTGGGCGACAGCCCCGCGTGCGCACCGCCGGTGCAGCTGCGGCTGCTCACCGACCCCGACGCGCAGCCCACCGTCAGCCGCGCGGTCGACGCGTTCCTCGCGTCGGGCGCCAACCACGACGGGAACGGCTGCCGCCGCGCGGGCATCAGCCTCGACGCGCCCAAGTCCGACGACGCGGTGACCGGCTTCCTGCACGCCGCACAGTGGCAGAGCCCGCACGCCACCGGCTCCTTCCAGCCGCAGCGGGACATCGGCGCGCAGCCCGACGTCTGGATACCCGGCTCGTCCGTCAGCTACCGGCGCGCGCAGAGCGAGGCGTCGGGCAGTGGCGCCGCCACCCTGGACCTGCGCGGCTCGGTGGCCTATTCGCCGCTGGTGCTGGCCGTGCTGCGGACCGTCGCCGTCCCGGCTGCGGACGTGACGGGGGTACCGCTGACCGATCTGGTCAGCCACCTGGAGACGACCAACAAGCGGGCGGTGGTGCTGCGCGCGGACCCGGAGTACACCGACTCCGCGCAGCTGGCGACCGTCGGCCTCTACGCCGCCAACAGCGGCGAGACGCCGGCCGGGGCCGGCCGGGTCGACGCCATGGAGCAGCAGGCGGCGCTGCTGAGCCCGGCGCCGCGCAGCTCGTACGAGCTGATGTGCTCGCTGGCGTCCGGCCGGAACAGGCTGGCGGACGGGACGAGCGTGGAGGACCAGGCGGCGGTGCTCGTGCCCGAGCAGGTGATGGCGCAGTTCAACGCCCCCTCGGGAGCGCACGACGAGACCGGCTGCGACACCGGCACGCTGGGGCAGCGCACGCCGGAGTACCCCGCCGACGTCGGGATGCTGGACCTGCCGTTCGTCCACGTCACCTGGCGCGACGGCGACCGGGACGCCGGGCCCCGGAACGCGGCCGTCGAGGCCCTGTACCAGTGGCTGACCGCGAAGGACGGGCAGCGGGTGTTCACCGACGCCGGCTACCGCGGGCTGTCCACGCACGAGGGCGACGCGTCCCCGCCGCCGGCCGGGTCCTGGCTCACCGGCCCCGGCCGGGCGATCGGCCAGCTGCAGCCCTTCGGCTACGACGTGTCCGCGGGCTCGGTGGACAAGGCGCTGGCGGAGTTCCGCACCGCCCGCGGCTACGGCCAGGTGCTCTACCTGCTGGACTCCTCGACGTCCATGGGCGACGTCGGCAACAAGGTGTGGTCGGGCCCCGGCCGCGCCAAGGACCTCCTCGCGCAGTCCCTGGACGCGTTCGGGCCGCAGGACCAGTACGGCGTGTGGGCGGTGCCCGGCACCAGCCCGCCGTACAGCCCGCTGGTCCCGTTCGGGAGCCGGCCCGACCCCGGCGGGCCGCGCCAGCTCCTGGCCGCCGCGAAGACCGCCGGCGAGGCCCACCCCGGCGACGCGCTCCTGGCCGCGCTGGCCGACCTCAAGTCCCGCCAGGTGGGCGGCCATCCGCAGCTCGTCGTGGTGCTCACCGACGACGAGGACGACAACTGGAACACCGGCCGCCAGCTGGCGGACATCACCAGGGCCGCCACCGCGCAGCACGTCCCGGTCGACTGGGTGTCGCTGACCAGCGGCGGCTGCAGCAGCGGCAGCGACCACCGCGGCCAGCAGATCGCCAGGGCTACCGGCGGCCGCTGCCTGGACCCGGCCGGCAACCAGGCGGCCGGGCTGCGGGACGAGGTCGCGCGGGTGGGGACGGGGGACGCGCCGTGAGGACACCGGCCCGGCTCAGGGCGCTGGGCGCCGGCATCGCCGCTGGCCTGCTGCTGGCCGCCTGCACCGGCGGGGGCTCCGGCGCGCTGCCGCAGCCGTCCAGCAGCGGCGACGGCGAGATCATCGTGGCCAGCGGCCTCGACGTGACCGGCAGCGACGGCGTGCGGCAGCAGCTGATCGACGCCTGGAACCGGACGGCCGACGGGCGCAGGCACCCGGCACGGCTGCTGGAACTCCCCGGCGGCGCCGACGACCAGCGCAGCCAGCTGCTGGGCGCCCTCCAGTCCGGCAGCGCCCGCTACGACGTGGTGAACCTCGACGTCACCTGGGTCCCGGAGTTCGCCCAGGCGGGCCTGATCACCGCGCTGGACCACCAGGTGGACCTCGGCTCCGACTTCATCCCGTCGGTGGCCGGGACCGCGCGGTGGAAGGGGCACACCTACGCGCTGCCGTTCAACAGCGACGTCGGACTGCTCTACTACCGCAGCGACTACCTGCGCAAGGCCGGCATCGACGAGGCCAACTACCCGTCGTCCACCACGACATGGAGACAGCTGCAGAGCATCGTCAGGGAACTCGACGCGGCCGCCTCCGGCGGCGGGCTGGGCCCGTACCAGAAGGGCTGGACCACCCAGCTGGCCGCGTACGAGGGCCTGACCGTCAACACCGTGGAGGCGTTCGCCACCGCGGGCGTCCAGCTCACCGACGCCGACGGCCACCTCACCGCGAACGCCACGCGCCTGCGCGACGGCCTGGAGGCGCTCCGCGACCGGGCCGGGAGCGAGTACACGCTGCACGGCGCGCTGTCGTCCGACGAGTCGCAGTCGCTGGACGACTTCGCGGCCGGCCGCACCGCGTTCCTGCGCCACTGGCCGTACGCCTACCGGCTGCTGCCGCACACGCTGCCGGACGGCTCCTGGTCGGTGGCGCCCCTGCCCGGCAAGGCGGTGCTCGGCGGCCAGGACCTGGCGGTGGCCGCGGACTCGCCGCGGGCGGCCTACGCGCTGAAGCTGGCGCAGTTCCTGACCGACCGCGGCAGCGAGCGCTGCCTGCTCGACGCGGGCTTCGCCGCGACCCGGGTGTCCGCGTACAAGGACGCGACGCTGTCCTGCCCGCCGGCCGGCTCCTCCCCCAGCCCGTCGCCGAACGCGTCGGGCGGGCCGGGCGGATCGGGCGGCGAGGTCGACCGGATGCCGCTGGACGCCCAGGACCGGCCGCGGTACGCGTCCACGACGCTGCTGTCCGCGCTGACCTCGGCCGTGCAGCGGCCCCGCACGCCGTACTACGGGGCGTTCACCCAGGCGCTGCAGTCGGTGGTGCACGGCTGGCTGGCGAACCCCGACCCGCCGGACACCGACCAGGTCGCGGCCCAGCTCGACACCGCGCTGCGCAGGGCACTGTCCGGCAAGTGAGGGGGGCCCGGGCGGCTCCGGGCCCCCGGCAGGACCGCCCGGCCCCTGTATCGCACAGACGTTCGAACCTGTGCCAGAATCCCCCTCATGCCCCACCACTCCTTCCCCGACGACCTCGTCCAGGCGCAGCGCGACTGGTACGCCACGTACCGCGAACTGGCCGCGAGCGGCGGCAGCGGCTCGCAGACCACGGTGCTGCGCCGGCGGCTCGTCCGGCTCTCGGTGCGGATCACCGCCCACCCGTACTGGGCCACGCTCCCCGGCTCGGCCCCCGCCGCCCGGATGGAGCTCAAGGAGATGACCTGGGCCGACACCCCCGACCCCGCTCCCTGACCCCCCGCTCCGGAGGCCGCCCGCACGACCGCGGCACCCCTGCCCCGCGCGCCGACCGGAACCTCTGGGTCAACCACCGGCTCAGGCAGCTGGATCCGGCCAGTCGCGGATCACGGGCGAAGCCGGAATCCTGCCCCAGTAATGTGGCTTCGCATGACCGACTCCGAGATCCAGATCACCGCGGACCTGGTCCATGACCTGCTGCAGGAGCAGCATCCGGACCTGGCCGGGCTGGCCATCAGCGAGGTGGAGGGCGGCTGGGGCAACCAGATGTGGCGCCTCGGGGACACGTTGGCCGTCCGGATGCAGCGGATGGACAAACTCCCCGATCCGCAGCTCAAGGAGCGCCGATGGCTGCCCGTCCTGGCCCCGCGCCTGCCGCTTCCGATCCCGACCCCCGTGCGGATCGGTGAACCGTCCGAGCGCTTCCCGAAGGTCTGGACCGTCATGACATGGGTTGACGGCACGCCGCTGGACCACGGCTCGATCACCCGCGGCGACCACGCGGCCGACACGCTGGCGGCCTTCCTCAGGGCGCTGCACGCGGAGGCGCCCGCCGACGCGCCGGACGGCTCGGACTTCGGCGCTCACCCCAAGGAGTGCACGGACGGCTTCGAGAACTTCCTGCGGGCCGTGGACCTCGGCGGCGTCGCCGAGGACGACGTCCGGGCCGTGTGGGACGACGCGGTGGCGGCTCCCGAGTGGGAGGGCCCGCGGGTGTGGGTGCACGGCGACCTTCATCCAGCAAATGTCGTCGTCGCAGAGGGGACGCTGTCGGGCGTCGTCGACTTCGGCGCGGTCTTCGCCGGCGATCCGGCGTGGGACCTCGCGGCCGCATGGGTCATCCTTCCCGCCGGCACCGCCTCCCGCTTCTTCGACGTGTACGCGCGGGCAGACGAGGGGACGATCCGGCGCGCCCGCGGCCTGGCCGCCCTGAAAAGCCTGTTCCTCATGCTCATGGGCCAGAACGGCGACCGCGGCCTTCCCGG
>WRCZ01000225.1 GCA_009783685.1 Actinomycetes bacterium | reverse complement strand
GCGGTCGCGGTGAGGGTCGTGGTGCCGGTGAGCGTGTCGGTGGCGGGGGTGTAGCGCAGGTTCAGGTCGTAGTGGGAGACGTCGTAGCCGCCGTTCCCGTAGGTCGGGTAGTACGGGTCGCCGATGCCGGGCGCGCCGGGTCCGGCGCCGGCCGCCGATGCCGGGATCGCGAGCAGCAGGCCGAGCACGGCGGTGGCGGAGGCGAGCACTCTCTTGCGCACAGGGGTCCTCCAGTGCGGAGATCAACTGATGGCAGGTACACGGCGACCCTAGGAAGCCACCGTGGACGCAGCCACCCCGAACGCCCCTGCTGTCGCAGAACCTTCACCGGGCGCAACACAACGGCCGGAAACCTGTGGGTCCTGCCACGTGATCGCCTTCCGGCTGACGGGGCCCCGAAGGGCGGATAGGTTCGGCGTGTGAAGAGCGTCTGGTTGCGCGCGGTGCAGCGCCTGGAGAGCGAGTACCTCGCCCGTCTGGGCCTGTCGCTCCCGCTGCTCGCGCTCGCCGTGGTGATCGCCTCCGACCTGATCGCCGGCCGGGACCACTACCTGACGCCGGGCATCGTCGCCGCGCCCGCGCTGGCCGCGATCACCGTCAACTGGCACAAGACCCTCTTCGTCAGCGTGCTCGGCATCCTCGTCCAGGCCGCGCTCGCCCCCTACGACGGCGTCGCCCGCAACACCGACCACGACGTGCTGTTCGGGCAGCTGTACGCGTACTGCCTGGTCTCGGCGTTCAGCGTGTACATCGCCTGGCGGCGGGAGACCGGCGCGCGGGCGTTCACCGCCATCGCCTCGGTCGCCGAGGCCGCCCAGCACGCCCTGATGCACCCGCCCGCGCCGCGGGTCGGCACGGTGCGGGTGGCGGTCCGCTACGTCTCGGCCGCCGACGCCGCGCAGATCGGCGGCGACCTGTACTCGGTGCTGGACACCCCGCACGGCGTGCGGGCGCTGATCGGCGACGTGCGAGGCAAGGGGCTCGCGGCGGTGCAGAGTTCCGCGGTGGTGCTCGGCGCCTTCCGCGAGGCCGCCTACGACGAGGGCGGCCTGGACCGGGTCGCCGCCCGGGTGGACACCAGCGTCGGACGCCACGTCAGCACCGGCGACTTCTGTACCGCCCTGTTCGCGCAGTTCGACGAGCCGGACAGCGTCGAGCTGCTGCACTACGGCCACGTCGCGCCGCTGCGGGTCTCGCGCGACGGCGAGGTGGAGACCCTGGAGCCGGCCGAGCCGTGGGTGCCGCTGGGCCTGGCGGACATGGTGACGGGCGCGCCGACGCCCTGGCGGGTGCCGCTGCTGCCCGGCGACGTGCTGGTGCTGTGCACGGACGGGGTGATCGAGGCCCGCGGCGAGCAGGACGGCACCTTCTACCCGCTGGCCGACCGCGTCGGCCCGCTCGTCGCGGGCAGCGGCCGCGACCTGGAGTCCGCCGTCGAGCGGGTCTACGACGACCTGCTGCGGCACACCGGCGGCTCGCTGTCGGACGACGTGGTGCTGCTGCTGATCTCACCGCTGTCCCGGCCGCTGCCGATACACCCTCAGGACCCGCCGCCGCTGCGCTCCTGACGCCGCGGCACCCGCCGCCGCGACCGGCCTGCCGCCTACCGGCCCTCGGGCCGGGCCCCGTCCGGCGCCCCCGCGCGGGGCTGCGGCCGCTGCGGCTCGTGCGCCGGCCGCCTCCTCACCGTGCCCTGCGGCGGCTCCCCGCCGCCGCCCCCGGGCTCCGGCCGCTCGCGCGTGGCCCGTTCGAGGGCGGCCAGCACCGGCTCGTACGGCTCGCCGGTGGCGTGCTCCATGGCCAGCTCGCACAGCCGGTCCGCGGACAGGTGCACGTCGTAGTCCCGGGCGGCCACCTCCTCGGCCTCGCGGCGGGTCGCCGTACCCGTCAGGTCCTCGCGCAGCGGGCCGCGGTCGGCGGCGAACGCGCAGCAGCCCGCGTCGTCGGGCACCACGACCTCGGCGGCGCACGCCCGGGCCACCGCCTCCAGGGCCGCGCCCGCCCCGCCGGCGCCGCCCGCCGGGTCGTGGCACACCTGGCGCATCGCGCACGTCGGGTGCAGGACGGCGCTGGCGGCGGGGTGGGTGACGGTCAGCCGGGGCAGCAACTGCTCGGCCGCCCACACCACGGAGTCGACGACGGTCAGCTCGCCGTGCAGTTCGCGGTTGGCCTCGGTCAGGTGCGGCACCACGTCCCGGGCCAGGCCCAGGGTGCAGGCCCCGGCGTCCACGACCAGCGGCAGCCGGCCGCCGCCGGTCCACATCCACGCCTGCTCCACGATCCGGTTGGCCATCACCGCCGTGCCCTCGGTCAGGCCCCTGGCGTGCCAGGGCGCCGCGCAGCAGGTGCCGGCCACGTCCGGCGGGATCCACACCGGCGTCCCGGCCCGTTCCGCCAGCGCGACCAGGGCCTGCGGCACCCAGCCGGCGCCGGGCCGCGGCGGCCCCAGGAGCCGGTTGACGCACGCCGGGTAGTACACGGCGGTCGCGCCGTGCTGGGCGGTGCGCGGCAGGCGGGGCGCGGCACCGGGCGTCTCGGGCAGCCAGTCGGGTATCAGGTCGGTGCCGGCCGCGCGGCGCGCGAAACCGGTCACCGCGGCCAGCGGGCGGTCGCCGGCCCGGCCGCGTATCGCCGCGGCGGTGGCCAGCGCGGTGCGGGCGGTGCGCTCGGCGGCGCGCCCGAAGACCGCCAGCCGCCCGGCGGCCCGCTCCTCGGCCCGGGTGTGGCGGGCGGCGCGGAAGTCCCGCATCAGGGCACCGGTGTCGATGCCGAGCGGGCAGGCCAGCCGGCACAGCGCGTCGCCCGCGCAGGTGTCCACCGCGTCGTGCCCGTAGGCGTCCAGCAGCTCCTCCAGGACCGCGGAGCCGGCGGGCTGCCGGTGCATCTCGCGGCGCAGCGCGATCCGCTGACGGGGCGTCGTGGTCAGGTCGCGGCTGGGGCAGACCGGCTCGCACAGGCCGCACTCGGTGCAGGAGCCGGCGCCCTCGATCTGCGGGAGGGTCTTCAGGCCGCGCAGGTGGCCGCGCGGGTCCTGGTCGAGCACCACCCGGGGGGCGAGGATGCCGTCGGGGTCGAGCAGCGCCTTGACCCGCCACATCAGCGCGGTGGCCGGTGCGCCCCACTCCCGTTCCAGGAACGGCGCCGTGGCCCGGCCGGTGCCCTGCTCGGCCCGCAGCGACCCGTGGAACCGCTCGGTGACCAGGCGGCAGAAGTCGTCCATGAAGGCGGCGTAGCGGTCGACGTCCGCGGGCTGCCCGGGGTCGAGGGCGAGCACGAAGTGCAGGGTGCCGTGGGCGGCGCGGCCGGCGACGCCGGGCGCGAAGCCGTGCTGCTCCTGGAGCGCGAGCAGTTCGGTGCACGCCTCGCCGACGCGGTCCGGCGGCACCGCGAAGTCCTGGGTGACCGGGGTGGTGCCGGCCGCCGGCGGCTCGGGCGCGGGCTCCTGCGGCGGGCGGGCCGGGGACGGGGACGGGGCTGTACGCCCGGGGAGCGAGGAGGAGGACGCGGGAACGGGCGGGCGGCTGCCGCCGGCGGCGGCCATGAAGGCCCGGCGGGCCCGCCAGAGCGCGGATATGCGCTCCGGTGCGCGGGTGAAGGCGTTGTCGGCCGACGGGATCGGGCTGACCAGGCCCAGGTCGTCGCAGATGCGGTGGGCGGCCCGCTCGTAGGCGGCCAGCTCCACCTCGTCGGCGGCCCGGAACTCCACCAGCAGCGCGGCGCACTCGGCCGGCAGGGCGGACCAGTCCGCCGGGACGCCGTCCACCGCCGTGCAGGCGCGCAGCGCATGGCCGTCCATCAGCTCCACCGCGGCGGCGCCGGCCTGGGCGAACGGTGCCACGGCGGCGGCGGCCGCCGGCAGCGAGGGGAAGAACAACAGCCCGGCGGTGGCCGCGGGGCGCAGCGGCAGCGTCTCGTAGACGGCCTCGCTGACGAAGCCGAGGGTGCCCTGCGAGCCGATCATCAGGCCGCGCAGGATCTGCACGGGCGTCTCGCCGTCCAGGAAGGCGTCCAGCCGGTAGCCGCTGGTGTTCTTGACGGCGTGCTTGGCCCGGATCCTCGCGGTCAGCTTCTGGTCCGCCTCGATCTCGTCCCGCAGGTCCAGCAGCCCCTGGTACAGCTCGGGTTCGGCGGCGGCCAGCGCGGCGTCCGCCTCGGGGTCGCCGGTGTCCACCACGGTGCCGGAGGGCAGCACCACGGTCAGCGAGGAGACGGTGCGGTACGAGTCGCGGGTGGTGCCGGCCGCCGCGCCCGAGGCGTTGCCGGCCAGCACGCCGCCGACGGTGGCCGCGGCCGCGCTCTCCGGGTCGGGGCCCAGCACCCGGCCGTGCCGCGCCAGCGCGGCGTTCGCCCGGGCCAGCACCGTGCCGGGCAGGATCCGCGCCAGGGTGCCGCCGGGCTCGACCTCGACGCCGCTGAAGTGCCGGCGCACGTCGACCAGGATGTCCTCGCCCTGCGCCTGCCCGCCCAGGCTGGTGCCGGCCGCCCGGAACACCAGGTGGCGGCGCTGCCGGCGGGCGTACCCCATCAGTTTGACGACGTCCTGCACACTGTCCGGCACCACCACGGCCTGCGGCACGAACCGGTACGGGCCGGCGTCCGCCGCATGGGCGACCAGGTCGGTGATCCGCCCGAGCACCTTGCCCGGGCCGAGCAGTTCCTCGAGTTCGGCCCGCAGCCCGGCCGGGGTGCCGGCGGCGCGCTCCTCCTCCACCCGGTCCGCGGCGGCCTCCGCGGGCGCGGCCGGGCGCAGCGCGTCGGCCCCCTTCCCCTCCTTCTTGCGCTCTCGCACGGGCATCAGGACCTCCTTGACGGGGATCACACCATCTGCACGATATGCCGGAGTCCTTCGGGGCGCGCGACGTCCTGCGCCGGGTGCGGGCCGCCGGCCGGCCCCGGGCGCGGGGCGCCGCGCTACCGCGGGACCGGGTGCGATCCGGTGAGCGCGGCATAGACCACGACGTTCGCGGAGTACGCCTGCTGGGTGCGGTCGAAGCTGCCGCCGCAGGTGATCAGCCGCAGTTCGGGGCGGCCGCTGGTCGAGCCGTAGACGCGGGAGGCGTCGAAGTGGTCCTTCTCCACCAGCTCGACGGCCTCCACGGAGAACTCGGCCACCGTGCCGTCGGCGCGGGTCACCTCGATCCGGGCGCCGCGCTGGACCGTGCTGAGGGCGTAGAAGACGGCGGGGCCGGTCTCGGTGTCGACGTGGCCGACGATGACCGCCGCGCCGGGCGCGCCGGGCGCGGGACCGCCGCGGTACCAGCCGGCGACGCCCGGGGTGTCGTACGGCGGCGGGTCGATGGTGCCGTCGGTGAGGTCGCGGCCGACCAGGTCGGCGTGCACCCCGATGGCCGCGATGTCCAGCCGGGTGGGGGTGGCCACCGGCAGCGGCGCGTGCGGCGCGTAGACGTGCGGGGGGTGGTCGGCGGTCGCCGCGGCGGCGACCGCCGTGCCCGGGTCGGCCCCGGACGCGCCGTGTCCGGCGGGCCCGAGCCACCAGGCGGCCAGCAGGACCACGGCGACCGCAGCGGTCGTCCATGTCCTGCTGTCCGGCCTGGCGTCGGGGCCGGCCCGGTACACCGGCATGCGGATCAGCCGCGGTCGCCGGCGGTGCGGCGGCGCCGCACGGCGAGTCCGGCCAGGCCCACCGCGGCGAACGCGCCGGTGACCACCAGCGGCCCGGTGCTGGAGCCGGCCGCGGCCGGTCCGGCGGCGAGCTGGGCGGTGCCGCCGCCGCCCGCGGGGACGGGGTTGACGGGCTTGTTCGGGGTGACCGGGTTGACCGGCCGGGTGCCGGAACCCCCGGTGACCGTGATCGACGCCTGGGCGGAGCTGCCGGCGCCGTCGCACTGCACGGAGACCGCGTACGAGCCGTCGGTCGCGTCGGACTTGATGAACGCGCTGCCCTCCAGGCCGCCGCCGCCGGACGACGGGGCCAGGGTGATGCTGTCCACGAACACCGCGGCGCTGGCCTTCGCCTTGTGGCCCGAACTGCACGACACCGACAGGTGGATGGTCACCATCCCGCCCGGGGAGACGCTGGACGGGCTCACGTTCACGGCGCCGGCGCCGGCCGCGGACAGCGGGTCGCTGGCGGCCGACGGGTCGCCGGCGGCGCTGTTGACGCCCGCGGCGCCCGCGGCCGGGTCGGTCACGGAACCGCTGCCGACGTCGGAGCCGGCGGCGCCGAAGGCAGAGCCGGCGTCCGCGCCGGTGCCGGTGTCGGCGCCCGGGACCGACTCGGCGGACGCGCCGCCGTCGCTGCCGGCGTCGGAGCCCGCGCCGGCGGTCGGGTCCGAGCCGGCGTCGGTGCCGGTGTCGGTGCCCGCCAGGGGGTCCGTGGCCGCGGACCCGGACGGGTCGGTGGCGGCGCTGCTCGTGCCGCCGGTGTCGGCGACGGCCGGTGCCGCGGCGGAAACCCCGCCGAGGGCGACCACGGCCGCCAGGCCGGCCGCGGCGACGGCGGGCAGTTTCAGACCAGACATGGAAGAGACCTCCGCTCGGACCGGGAGCGGGGACTCGCACCCGGTGCTTACGAAGATCCCGGCGCGGACCGCCGCCCGCACCCCGGGCGGCGGTTCACTGGCCCATCGGAGTGAGGATCGCTCTACGCAGAGTGATCACCGCCGGTGCCGTGCCGGCGGCCGGGGCTCAGATCTCGGCGATCAGGTCGGCGATGGAGTTCACGATCCGCGACGGCCGGAACGGGTAGCGGTCGATGTCGGCCAGCCCGGTCAGGCCGGTGAGCACCAGGAACGTCTCCATGCCGGACTCCAGCCCGGCCAGCACGTCGGTGTCCATCCGGTCGCCGATCATGGCGCTGCTCTCGGAGTGCGCGCCGATCGCGTTCAGCCCGGCGCGCATCATCAGCGGGTTGGGCTTGCCGACGAAGTACGGGGCCTTGCCGGTGGCCTTGGTGATCAGCGCGGCCACCGAGCCGGCCGCGGGCAGCACGCCCTGGGGGGACGGCCCGGTCTCGTCGGGGTTGGTGCACAGGAAGCGGGCGCCGCCGTTGATCAGCCGGATCGCCTTGGTGAGCGCCTCGAAGCTGTAGGTGCGGGTCTCGCCGAGCACGACGTAGTCGGGGTCGTGGTCGGTGAGCACGTAGCCGACGTCGTGCAGCGCGGTGGTCAGGCCCGCCTCGCCGATGACGTAGGCGGTGCCGCCGGGCCGCTGGTCGTCCAGGAACTGGGCGGTGGACAGCGCCGAGGTCCAGATGTTCTCCACCGGCACGTCCAGCCCCATGCGGGTCAGGCGGGCGTGCAGGTCGCGGGGGGTGTAGATGGAGTTGTTGGTGAGCACGAGGAAGGGCTTGCCGGAGTCGCGCAGCTTCCCCAGGAAGGCATCGGCGCCGGGGATCGGGACGCCCTCGTGGACCAGGACCCCGTCCATGTCGGTGAGCCAGGACTCGATGGGCTTGCGCTCTGCCATGTGCGCTTCTCCTGCCGTACACAAAGGGAACCCGATGACGCCACAGACGTCGCGGACGCCACAGACGTCGTGGACACCGCATCAGCCGGGCGTCGCACCGGCGGTGTGCGTCCGGGCTCCAGCGTAGTCAGCCGGGGTCGGCCGCTGTCCGGCCGGGCACCGGGTACGCGGGGGATCTCAGCGGCGTCCGCGGGACAGCATGAACGGGGAGGCCGCCACGAGGACGCCGCCCGCCGCCATGAGCAGCCCGCCGATCACCGGGTCGAGGCCGCGTTCCACGCGCCGGCTGGTGGCGGCGAGCGCGCTCGCGGACGGGCTCGGGAGCGGGGAGGGCGACTGTGTGCCCGCGCCCTTCTCCTTCGGTACGGCCTCCTTTTGCACCTCCTGTTTCCGTTCCTCCTTCCGTGTGTCGGCGGCATCGGCCCTGGTCGTGATCCGGAACCGGTAGTCGTTCGATTCGCCGACCCAGTCCCCGTTGCTCCCGCGCCGCTGCACGATCGCGGCCTTCGCCACGATGTCGTTGCGCCGGGCGTCGGAGGCGAGCGCGAGCCGCACCTTCACGGTGAGTGTCCGTCCCGGGGCCACGGTGAAGCCCGGGAAGCCGTCGTCGAAGGCGCCGACGACCTCGCTCCGGTCGGTGCGCTGGAAGGCGACCGGATGCACGCGATCCCCCTCGAAGAACTCGAGCTTGGGCTGAGTGGCCATCAGCACGCGCTCGGTGTCGGCCAGGACGACCACCGGGCGGATGTGGGCGCAGGTGTGCGCGGTGGTGTTCCTGAGGTCGATGTACCAGGTGCCGTCGGCGCCGCCGGCCTTGTACCGGTCGGGGCCGCCGTGGATGTGTGTGGTGAGCGGGGAGGCGTTGCCGGTGGGGGCGTCGCAGCCGGACGGCCGGCCGGCCGGGAGTGCTGCGGCGGATGCCTGCAGAAGCAGGACGACGGCGGCCAGGACGAAGGCGACGAGCAGGGGCAGAGGCAGAGACAGGGGGAGCCGGGACAGCCGATGAGGTCGAGACAGTCGCATGAAAATATGACCGGTCATGGGTGGCGGCCTCCGTGCACGCCACGCCCTGCGGACCTTGAGTCGGCGGCCCAAGTCCCCTCGAACAGCGCAGTGGAATCCCCTTCGGGAACCCGGTGACGCACCGTGGCGACCGCATTGCGACAGTAGAGCCATGACTGGCACAGCTCCTGGTACTACTGGCACCCCCCTCCGCGTGGGCCTCGTCGGCTACGGCCTGGCGGGCTCCGTTTTCCACGCCCCGTTGATCGCCGCCACCGAGGGCCTGGTCCTGGACACGGTGGTCACCTCGAACCCCGAGCGGCAGGAGCAGGCCCGCGCCGGGTTCCCGGACGTGCGTCTCGCCGCCACCGCCGAGGAGCTTCTGGCGCGCGCCGGTGAGCTGGATCTGATCGTCATCGCCTCCCCGAACAAGACGCACGTCCCCCTGGCGACCGCCGCCCTTGAGGCGGGCCTGCCGGTCGTGGTCGACAAGCCGGTCGCGGGGACGGCGGCCGAGGCGCGGGGTCTTGCGACGCTGGCCGAGGAGCGCGGCCTGCTGTTGTCCGTCTTCCAGAACCGCCGCTGGGACAACGACTTCCTGACCCTGCGCCGCCTGATGGCCGAGGGCGGGCTCGGTGACGTCTGGCGCTTCGAGTCCCGTTTCGAGCGCTGGCGCCCGCAACTCAAGGGCGGCTGGCGTGAGTCCGGCGACCCGGCGGAGATCGGAGGTCTGCTGTACGACCTCGGCAGCCACGTCGTCGACCAGGCGCTCGTGCT
>WRCZ01000224.1 GCA_009783685.1 Actinomycetes bacterium | reverse complement strand
GGGCTCAGCGACGCGTTCTGGGCCGTGGACCAGGCCCTGGGCGGACAGCGCCGCCCGACCCGCGTCCAGAAATGGGTCGCCCGGCACCCGATCGGCACCAGCCTTGCCGTGGCCGTGCCCTTCGCGCTGTTCCTCCTGCTGCTCTCCCGCGAGGACGAACCCGACGACCCGGCGTTCGCCGTGCTCTTCGGGCTGATGATGGGAGCCGTCTTCGGCCTCACGGCCGTCTCGGAGCGGCTGCGGCAGCGCCGCCTCAGGCGCCTGGGGCGGTGGGACGGGACGTGAGCCGGGCGGCCGGGCCGCCGCGGCGACGCCGCCCGGGTGGAGCCGGCACCGCCGAGGCGAGCAACGGCTCCAGCAGGCCGAGCGGTCGCACCGGGCGGTGCAGCGCGACGATGTGGCCGACCAGATCGTCGGCGACCGGCCGTTCCAGGGCCCTGCCCACGGGGCGGGTACGGGTCAGCCCCGCAGGGTGCAGGCCACCGTGCCCGCTGCGGGTGTACGGCCTGACGCCCCTCGGCCCGACGCGGGAAGGGCCGCCGGCCACGCCGCGCGAGCGGGCCGAGGACCACAGGGCCGAGGTCGACCGCGCGAACCGGCGCGACGACGAACGCGACCATGACGCCCGCAGCGACGCGCGCGGCGACGAATGCGGCAACGAACGCGGAGACGACCGCGGCGACGGCTGAACCGAAGCGGACGAGAGGACTGACGCACACGCCATGACCGAACTCCCCCACCACGCCGCGGACGCGGCCACCGACGACGGCGACCGGCGGCGGGCCAGCGACCTCGGGCTGCGTATCGGGCACTGGCCCCCGGGCGCGCACAACGCGATCACCGACGTGCCGGGTGTCGCGGTCGGCCACACCACCGTGCGGGACGCGCCGGACGTCCACACCGGCGTCACCGCCGTCGTGCCGGCCGGGATCGGGCCGCACGGGCCGCTGCCGGCGGGCCTGTTCACCGGGAACGGCCGGGGCAAGCTCGTCGGCGCCACGCAGGTGGCCGAGTTGGGGGAGATCGAGTCGCCGATCGTGCTCACCTCGACCCTGTCCGCGTTCCGCGCCGCCGACGCGCTGGTCTCGTGGATGATGGCCGATCCCGCCAACGACGACGTGCTGTCGTTCAACCCGGTCGTCGGCGAGTGCAACGACGGTGCCCTGTCCGACATCCGGCGCCGGCCGGTGACCGAGGCGCACGTGCTGGCCGCCCTGGCGTCCGCGGCACCGGGTCCGGTGGCCGAGGGCTGCGTGGGTGCCGGCACCGGCATGGTCGCCCTGGGCTACAAGGCCGGGATCGGCACCTCCTCGCGGCAGGTCGAGGCGGCCGGGGCCGCGTTCACCCTGGGCGTGCTGGTGCTGGCGAACTTCGGGGGGACGCTGCGGATCGCCGGCACCGAGCTGCCCGGCGGGGCGAACGGCGGCGTGCTGGCCGATCACGGCTCGTGCGTGCTGGTCGTGGCCACCGACGCGCCCCTCGACGCACGGCAGTTGACCCGCTTCGCGCGGCGGGCGGTGTTCGCGATGGCCCGTGTCGGCAGCGCGTTCGGCCACGAGAGCGGCGACTACGCGCTGGCGTTCAGCACCCGCCGCGGTGAGCCGGTACTGGCCGACCCGGAGCTGTCCCCGCTGTTCGAGGCGACGCTGGACGCCACGGAGGAGGCCGTCCTCAACTCCCTGCTGGCCGCCAGGACCACCCGCGGGCGCGACGGCACGCTGGTGCGGGCCCTGCCGGCGCGGGAGGTGCTGCGGCGGATCGGCCAACGGCCCGCCCGCTGACCGGTGTCGGCCCGCGCCCGGCGCGGCAGGCTTGTCAGCCCTTGCAGTTGGGGTCGGGGAGCACGACGGGCGCGGCCTCCCGGGTGGTGACGAACGCGCGGAAGCCCGGAGCGCCGGCGACGCACTTGGTGGCGATGTTCGCGAAGTGGTCGGGGAAGTTGGTGACGTTGGCGGGGCTGTCCTCGCCGCGGTGGTCGGCGACGGGCGAGTCCCCCGTCCCCCGGCTGTCGCTGGCGCATCCGGCAAGGACGGACACGGCGAAGAAGGCCGCCGGTACGGCGGTGAGATACCTCGTCGAGCGGCGCTTCACATCATCCTCATCTCGGCTGCGCTCATCAGCGGACGGCATGAAGGACTCACCGCGGCGGTGATCGGTTCCGTGCCGGGCGCGTCCACCCTGCTCGCGGCGCCGGAACGGCCGGGGCCGGCGGCCGGCGCCTGCCGGCGGTGGGGGTGGGGAGGTCACTTGCGGTTCCAGTGCTGGCCCCAGGTGCCGGTGCACTGGTAGAGCTTGATCGCCGCGCCGTCGGCGGAGTCGCCCTGCCACAGGTCGACGCACTTGCCGGACTGCTCGGCGTGGATGAGGCCGTCGCTGCCGAGCGCGAACTGCTGGGCGGGGTTCCCGCTGCAGTAGGCGATCTGCACGATCGTGCCGTCGGCGGTGGCGCCCCAGGCGGCGTCCATGCACAGGCCCTTGGTCCTGATGGTGCCGTCGGACGCGAACGTCCACTGCTGGTTGACGTTGCCGTTGCAGGTCCACAACTGCAGCGGGGTGCCGTCGGAGCCAGCCGAACCGCTCAGGCACTTCCCGGAGTTGGGGTTGTACACGGTGCTGCCCGGCGGGGGCGGCGGCGGGCCGGGGTCGGCGGTCCTGGCGGGCGCGGTGGTCTTGCGCGGGGTCGGGGCGGGGGTGGTGCGGTGTGTGGTCGTGCCGGTGCCGTGGGGGGCGCCGCCGGTGGCTTTGGCGGTGTGCCGGGGTGCGGCCGGGGCGTGGGTGCGGGCCGGGGTCGCGGTGGTCGCCGGCGCGGTGGGCGTCGCGGTGGCGGTGGGCGTGGTGGCGGTGGGCGTGGCCGGTCGGGGGGCCGTCGGGGTGCGTGCGGCGTCGGCGACGGTGAGGGCGGCGGGCCGGCCGCCGTGGCCGGAGCCGGCGGACAGCAGCGGCAGGAGCAGCAGGACCGCGCCGACCAGGGCGGCCGCGCCGGTGACGGTGGCCCACACCCGCAGTCCCGGCAGCAGCCCGCGCGGGGGGCCGCCGGGGTGGGCGGCGAAGGTGTCGGAGAAGCGGTTCGGGGTGTCGGGGCCGGTCATCGGGAACTCCGGGGGCGTCGGACGGGCGGTCGGTGGGTAACGGTGCGTGGGCGGGGGTTCGGTAAGGGTGGGGTGGGGTCAGCGGGGGGCGGCTGCCTGCGGGAGGTCGCCGGTCTCGAGCCGGACCAGGTCCTGGGCGCTGGGGTCGGCGAGTTCGGCGACGCGCTGGGCCTGGCGGGCGGTCATCTCCTGGAACACCTGGCGGGAGAAGCGGCCGTTGCCGAAGCCCTCGCCGCGCGGCAACCGGCCGAAGAATCCGGCGAGTTCGGTGCGGGCGTCGTCGGTGAGCTCGTAGCGGTGCTCGGCCGCCTGGTGCTCGACGATGGACACCAGCTGGGCCGCGTCGTAGTCGGTGAAGGTCAGGGTGTGGCTGAACCGTGAGGCCAGGCCGGGGTTGGAGGCGATGAAGCGGCCCATGTCGTTGGGGTAGCCGGCCGCGATCACCACGATGTCGTCGCGGTGGTCCTCCATCAGCTTGACCAGGGTGGCCACCGCCTCGGTGCCGAAGTCGTTGCCCGTGTGGGCGGGCGCGAGCGCGTACGCCTCGTCGATGAACAGCACGCCGCCCAGGGCCTGCTGGAACGCGGCGGTGGTGCGCGGCCCGGTGTGGCCGACGTACTCGCCGACCAGGGCGCTGCGGTCGACCTCGACGAGGTGGCCGCGGCGCAGCAGGCCCAGGGCTTTGAGGAGGCGGCCGTACAGGCGGGCGACGGTGGTCTTGCCGGTGCCGGGGTTGCCGGCGAAGACCAGGTGGCGGCCCAGCGGCGGGGCGGGCAGCCCGGCCTCCTCGCGTCGCCGGACGGTCTGCATCAGTTTCACCAGGGCGCCGACGTCGCGTTTGACGCTCTCCAGGCCGACCAGCGCGTCGAGTTCGGCGAGCAGGTCCTCCAGGTTCTCCTCGGCCGGTGCGGCAGGGGGTTCGGCGGCGGGCGCGGCGGGCGGTGTGCCGTGCCCGGCGGGTGACGGCGCCGGTGCGGCGCCCGGCGGGGGGCCGGCCGGTGGCGTGGGCGCGCCGGGCGCGGTGGTGTGGGGCATGGTCGGCCGTTTGACGTCGTAGGAGAAGCAGCCGTCGAAGACCGGGCGGGCGCCGTCGTGAACGACCAGGTCCTCGGCGCAGTCGCGGACCCGGCAGCGGTGGAAGGCCGGTGCGGCGTCGCGGGACAGGTGCAGTGCGGGCATGCCGGAGCCGGAGACCTCGCAGGAGGTGAAGGTGCCGCCGGCGCTGTCGGCCAGGTAGATGCCGGTCTTGGCGCTGCCGTCGATGGTCAGGCCGGTGACGTCGGGGGCCGCGCCGGTCCACACCACGACGCCGGAGCCGGCGCTGGCGTCGATGGATCCGCCGCGTATGCGGGCGGTGCCGCCGGTGTCGATGACGATGCCGGCCGCGCCGGGTGCGGCGATGCGGACCTGGTCCAGGTGTGCGGTGCCGCCGGCGGCGGCGCGCACGCCGATGCTGGCGGCGCGCAGGACCGCGCAGTGCGCGAGGACGGCCGGTGCGGCCGACTGGGCGTGCACGCCGGTGCCGGTGTCGGTGATGCGGCAGCCGCTCGCGGCCAGCCCCGCGCGGTCGGCGGTGTGCAGGCCGGACATCGCGGTGTGCTGGACGGTGCAGTCGGTGAGTTCGGCGCGGGCGGCGCCGACGGCGTGGACGCCGTGTTCGGGGCTGCGGCCGATGCGGCACTCGCGCAGCTGGACGCTCGCCTCGTCGGCGGCGTGCACGGCGCTGTAGGCGGTGCCGGAGATCCGGGTGTCGGTCAGTTCGGCCGTCGCGGTGCCGAGCAGGAGCAGTCCGTTGGCGCGGGAGTCGGTGACCGTGCAGGCGGTGGCGGTCAGATGGGCACTGTCCTGGACGAGCAGGCCGCTGGTGGCCGGTGCGGTGATCCGGCAGTCGGCGAGTTCGGCGCGGGCGGAGCCGGTGAGCCGGACGCCGACCGCGCCGGGTGCGGTGATCCGCAGGGTCGAGGCGATGATCCGGGCGTGGTCGTCGGCGAGCAGGGCGCTGCCGCCGGTGTCCTGGAGCGCGCAGTCGTGCAGGGCGGCCGTGGCGCGGTGCCGCAGCCGGATCCCGGAGCCGGTGGCGCCGGTCAGCCGGAGCCGGTCGGCTGCGAACCGGGCGGCTGCGGTGAGCAGGATGCCGATGCCGTCCGCGCCGTCGATGCGGGTGTCCTCGGCGCGGCCTCTGGCGGTGCCCGACAGGTGGACGGCGGCGCCGCCGGTGGCGGTGATGCGGCAGCGCCGCAGCAGCAGGGCGGGGTGCGGGGCGGCGCCGTCCTCGTCATCGCGGTGGCCCGGGTCGTCGGGGTCGAAGGCTGCTGGGCCTGCGGGTCCGAAGCCGAGGTCGTCGAGCAGGCCGCGGGCCTGGCCGGCGGCCGGTTCGCGGGTTTCCTCGCCGGTGAAGAAGGCGTCGCCGGCGGACCCCGGGCCGCCCGCGCCGCCGTGTTCCCGGTCGTGGTGGGCGCCCTTGGCCTCGATGCCGCCGCCGGTCACCGCGCAGTCGTGCAGGGCCAGTGCCGAGCCGTCCAGGACCACGACGGCCGGGGTGTAGGAGCCGGTGCTCTCGCCGCCGCGCAGCGCGAACCCGTGGACCGCGCAGCTGCGGGCGGTGACGGTCAGCGCGGGGGTGCGCTCGTCGTCGGGCAGGACGGTGACGCTGCCGGGGCCGTGTTCGGTCAGCAGCGTCACCGAGCGGTCGACGGTGAGGTTCTCGCGGTACTCGCCGGGGGCGACGAGCACGGTGTCGCCGGTCCGGGCGGCGCGCAGGGCGGCGGTGATGGTGCGGTGGGCGCCGCGGCCCTTGGGCGCGACCGCGTGGATGCGGCCGGTCATGGCTGCTCGCTTCCCTGGCTGCCGGCGCCCGGCGCCGGTGCGGGCACGGTCACCGGCGCGGGTACCGGGGCGGGCTGGGGCAGGTACCAGGCCGGGTGCAGGTCGGCGCGGAACAGGCTCGTCAGCGCCCATGTGGTCATCTTCTCGGGGAGCTTGAAGGTGAACTGGCCGATGAAGTCACCGAAGCCCTGCCGGTGGTAGAGGCGGGCGCCGAGGCCGTTGAGGACCAGGTTCTTGCCGATGCCGGTGGTGACGGTGCCGGTCAGCGAGGACGCGGCGCTGATGAGTCCGTCGAGGGCGGCGGCGCCGCCGGAGACGGTCACCGAGTGGCCGTCGGCGTCGTTGATGCCGAACACGGCCGCGTTCATGCTGCCGTTGACCCAGCCGCCCAGGACGCTGACGCCGGCGCTGTAGGCGAAGTCGTAGGTGCCGCCGCGCCAGCGGATCGGTGTTTCGTTGCCCGCCCATTCGTTGGACCAGTGCTTGTCGTGGTTGAACGGGTGGCGGTTCCAGCCCTTGCCGCCGTCGATGTTGGCCAGGCCCATCCGCCAGTCGCCGCTGTGCCGCAGCACGTCGAGGCGGTTGTCGTGGACGGCGGTGCCGACCGCGGTCTTCAGGCCGGAGCTGACCGAGGCGTTGGCGAATGCCTTGAGGGCGTCCTTGCCGGTGAAGGGCTTGTTCTGGATGTCGGCGACGATCGCGTTGATCGCCAGGTTGGCGGTGAACTCCAGGATGAACTCCTGGAAGAACTCGATGGCCGCCTTCTGCATGATGAGTTTCCACTGCGGCTGGTAGAGGGCTTCGCCCAGGCGTGGCGCGTCGAAGCCGGCGAAGTCCCACTGCAGGCGGTTGGCCTCGCGGATGCGCCGTCCCCAGCCGCGCAGTTCGGTCAGTGCGCCGCGGAAGTCCACTTCGCGGCCGGTGAGGTGGAACCGGCCGAAGGCGTCGGTCTCCCACACGAATCCGCCCGCGGTGCGCTGGGCGATGACGTGGCCGGCGTTGTCGTAGTGCCGCCACTGGCCGAGCCAGCCGTCCTTCTCCACGAAGCCGCCGCCGGGCAAGCCCGCGCGTTCGCGGACCACCGCGCCGTGGTCGAACTCCTTCCAGGTGCCGGCCGGCGGCGGCTGGACGCCGCCGGGAAGGAACTCCCTGACGCGGCCGTTGACGGCGGTCGCGGGCACCTCGCGGACGGTGATCGGTGCGGCGCCGTGCACGGCGAGGGTGTCCTGGAAGCGGGTGGCGCCCTCGGTCCAGGTCGCCGACCAGCCGCCCTGGCCGCGGCCGCCCAGGTGGGGGTCCCACCAGCTTCGGGTGTGGGCGCCGGCGCCGTAGTCGACCGGCGTGCCGGTCTTGTCGAACTTGCGCCACTGCCAGCTGTGCGCGCCGGTCGCCGGGTCGGTGACCCGCCAGGAGTCGACGTAGTGGCCGTCCAGGACGGTCCTGACCCGCACCGCCTGCACGCCGCCGCCGGGAACCCGCTCGAAGTGGACGAAGGAGTCGTCGTAGGGGGTGGGGCCGTTGTAGCCGCGGCCGTACCTGACCGGTCCGGTGGTGGGGGCGCCGGTGCCGTCGCCGCGGTCGGTCCAGTACCAGGAGCGGGTGTCGGCGCGGCCGTCGTAACCGGTGAAGTTCCAGCGGGTGTTGCCGGCCGGGACGGTCATCTCGACGGTGTGCGCGGTGCCGTCGGCGCCGGTCCAGGCGTCGGTGCGGCCGACGATCGCGCCGTGCGGGTCCTTGAGGACCGACAGGTGCGGGTCGGCGCGGCCGCCGGTGATCGTGAACTCGCGGACGGTGCCGTCGGCGTAACCGGCGCGTGCCACCTGCCAGTCGGCGTGGGCCGCGGTCGGGTGGTACCAGTCGTGCGGGCCGGCCGCGGGGTCGTAGCGGTCCTCCCAGATCCGGCCGTCGGGCATGTTCGCCACGTCGACCCGGTGGCCGGACAGCTTGCCGGTGCCCTCGGTCCACGGCGTGAAGTGGGGGTCGGCGTGGACGCCGGCGGGCAGCGGCACGCTGTCGCCGACCTTGAGGGTGTTGCCGTTGCCCAGCTTGAACGAGCCGCGTAGCAGGCTGCCGTCGGCGGCGATGTCGAAGAAGCTGTCGTTCATGCCGGTGAAGCGGTAGCCGTGGGTCTGCCCGCCGGTGGCCAGGTCGGTCCTGGTCCAGTGCGACATCTGGAAGCGGGTGTCGCCCTTGAGCCAGGCCCGGCCGTCGAAGGCGGCGCCGGGGATGCCCATGCCGATCAGCGGGTTGCGGCGCACCCACTGCGGCGGGCGCTGCTCGGACCAGCGGTTGACCTCCAGCACCCCGTTCCCGCCGGGCAGTTGCTCCAGCGCGCCGGTGGGTTTGCCGTGCGGGGACTGGGCGTTGAAGAGGGTGTGGGTGACCGGGCCGCCGGGCGTGGTGACGGTGACGGTACGCGGGGCGCCGTTGGCGTCGAGGGTGAACTCCTTGTAGTGCATCGCGTGGTTCTGCGGCAGGTGGGCCGGGCCCCACTGGCGCTGCGCGATCGGCCCGGTGCCGTCGTTGCCGAGCCGGTCGCTCCAGCCGCCGTCCCAGTCCCAGGTGCGGGTGCCGGTGGCGTGGGGGACCGGCACGTGGTCGGGCTTGTCGTAGCGGACCCACCGCCATGTGCGGCCGTCCTTGTAGGCGAAGACGGTGCCGCCCACGCCCTGCCGGAAGTCGTGCGCGGTGCGCAGGTTGTGGTCGATGCCGCGCCAGTCCTTGCCGTCCATGGTGCCGTAGTGGCGGGTGCCCCAGTTGGTGGTGGCGCCGGCGGCGTCGGTCTGCGTCCACTGGGTGCGCTGGCTGCCGTTCCAGCGCACGAAGCCGGTGGAGTCGATGGAGCGCACCGAGTCCAGGGTGGCGCCGCCGGGCAGCGGCCGGCGGTCGAAGATCTCCACGGTGGTGCCGCCGGGCTTGGCGACCAGCCGCACCCGGCCGGCGTCGTCGGCGATGTCGATGGTCCCGGAGTGCAGCAGGTCGCGGCCGCCGCCGGGCACGGGCGCGCCGCCGGTGTCGACGAGCTGCCAGGTGCCCTGGCCGGGGCGCAGGTCGAAGTGCCGGCCGGGCACGGCCTGCCCGCCGCGGGTGACGTTGACCCTCTGCACGGTGAGCGTGCCGTCGCCGCCGAACTGCCGGTACTCCCCCGCCGCCGGCCCGTGGCCGCCGCGGGTGATCCGCCAGTCACCGCCGTGGTGGGTGAGGGCGGCGACCGGGTTGCCGTGCGCGTCCAGGCCGAGGTGGACCGGCGCCGGGACCGCGGCGCCGGCGGCTGCCGGGGCCGGGTGCCGGGTGACGCCGAACTGGCCCAGCGGGCGGCCGTCGTGGCCGTGCAGCATCACCGCGTGGTCGCCGAGCGCGCCGGTTGCCGGGTCGAAGGTGCGG
>WRCZ01000223.1 GCA_009783685.1 Actinomycetes bacterium | reverse complement strand
GCCCCGGAGGGGCGATGCACCAGGAGCGCGGGGAACTCCGCGCCCAGCCACCCACGCACGTCGCAGACGGCAAAGCACTCGCAGGGGCACCCCGGACCCCGAGAGGCCACCCAGGGAGCAGCCCAGGTGCCCCATTTACGTGCCGAGCCCCCGCAGCGCGGGGACAGCCAGGCGCAGCCTGACCCGGAGAGGAGCGTGGACCCTCACCCGCCGTCAGGTGCGGCCCCCGCAGGGAAGAGGCGCACCCCAGCCCGCTGGGACAGCCCCGCGCAGGGACAAGCGCACCCACAACCACCAGGGCACCCCCCGCAGGGGAAAGCGCACCCCACTTCCACCTGGGCACCCCCCGCAGGGGGAAAGGCCGGAGCCAGTGCGTCAAGGTCCGCCGGAGGCGGTCAGCGGCGGAAGGCCGGCAGATCCCGGAACGGCGTCGGCAAAAGCTTGGTGCACGCATGCGCCGCCGGCTGCGTCAAAGCATCCGACTTGCACGTGTAGTAGTCGCGGTACGCCAGCTGGAAGCCGTACGTCGCCGCGACGATCGCCAGCGCCAGAGCACTGGTGATCACGCCGCTCCACGCGGCGGTCAGGAAGGACCGCTGCGCGTCGGGGCCGGGCGCGGGCGGCGCCGGGCGGGGCGACTGCGTCGCGTCGGCCAGCGCCGAGGCGGCCGTGGCCCGCGCGGACGCGCGGTCCTCCGGGGACATCCGCAGCGCGCTGATGCCCCAGTAGAGGGCGAGCGCGCCCAGCAGCAGCCCGATCGCGGTCCACCCGAGCAGCGCGAAGATCAGGCCCCAGCCGCCGCACACCAGCGCGTAGCGGGACCGGCGGTGCGCCGGGTCGGTGGGGTCGAACCGCGGTCCTGTGCCCTGCGGTCCGCTGGGCGCCTCCTGGTCCGGGGGGCGCTGCGCGAACGGGTCGGGCCGTCCCGACTGGGGCTGCCTGGTGCTCCACTGGCTGCCCCACGCCGGGGGCGGTGGAGGCGGCGGGCCCTGCGGGGACCCGCCCTGCTGCCCGTCCTGGGATCCGTCGGGCGTTCCCTGCGAGCCCCCGGGCGCCCCGCCCTGCGAATCGCCGGACGAACCGCCGTCCCCCCGGCCCTCGCCGGACGGCGACTGCGGGTTCTGCGGGCCCTCCGGCTGCCGCGGCTGCCACGGCCGGTCCGGCGCCCCGGCGGGCGGCGGCGCGAACGGGTTGTCCCGCTGATCGCCCTCGGGCGCGCGCAGCACGAAACGGTTGCTGCCGCTGCTCATGATGTGATGCGCCATCCCCTTGGGCTCGACTCCTCCGGTCAGTGGGTGCCCCGACGAACTTCCATTCTCCGCCAGACGCTACCGTCCGCGCGCTCCCCCGTCCCGCGGGGGCCGTCCGGAGTGCCGGTATCGTTGCTGACGGTCGGCGGGCTCGTAGGGTTCCCCGGAATGCGAACGGCCCCCGCATCGTACGATCATCCAATACCGCACCACCTCCAAGGGAGCCCCCGCCAGTGGCCGCCCGCACCCCCGCCCGTCCTGACCGCCCCGCAGACCCGGACCGGACCGCCCGCCTGGTGGTCCTGGTCTCCGGCTCGGGCACCAATCTGCAGGCGCTGATCGACGCGATCGACGCCGACCCCGGCTACGGGGCCCGGATCGTCGCGGTCGGTGCCGACCGCGACGCCATCGCCGGCCTCGAACGGGCCGAGCGCGCCGGGCTCCCCACCTTCGTGGTGAAGGTGAAGGACCACCCCGACCGCGACAGCTGGGACGAGGCCCTGACGCAGGCCACCGCCGCGTTCGAGCCGGACCTGGTGGTCTCCGCGGGCTTCATGAAGATCGTCGGCAAGGCGTTCCTCGCCCGGTTCGGGGGGCGGCTGGTCAACACCCACCCCGCGCTGCTGCCGAGCTTTCCCGGCGCCCACGGCGTCCGCGACGCGCTCGCGTACGGCGTGAAGGTCACCGGGTGCACCGTCCACTTCGTCGACGACGGCGTCGACAGCGGCCCGGTCATCGCGCAACGCGCGGTCGAGGTCCGCGAGGACGACACGGAGGACGCGCTCCACGAGCGCATCAAGGACGTCGAGCGGCGGCTGCTCGTCGACGTCGTAGGGCGGCTGTCGCGCGACGGCTACCGCATCGAAGGACGAAAGGTACGGATCCCGGCATGAGCGCCGACGTCACTCCCACCGAGGGCACGCAGACCAAGCGGACCTTCCGCCGTGCACTGATCAGCGTGTACGACAAGACCGGCCTGGAGGAGCTGGCCCGCGGGCTGCACGCGGCCGGCGTCGAGCTGGTGTCGACCGGGTCGACCGCGGCGCGCATCGCCGGTGCCGGGGTGCCGGTCACCCGGGTCGAGGAGCTGACCGGGTTCCCCGAGTGCCTGGACGGCCGGGTCAAGACGCTGCACCCGAAGGTGCACGCCGGCATCCTCGCCGACCTGCGCATCTCCGACCACCGGCAGCAGCTCGCCGACCTCGACGTGCTGCCGTTCGAGCTGGTCGTGGTGAACCTCTACCCGTTCCGGGAGACGGTGGCCTCCGGCGCGAGCGACGACGAGTGCGTCGAGCAGATCGACATCGGCGGCCCGTCGATGGTCCGCGCCGCGGCGAAGAACCACCCCTCGGTGTCCGTGGTCACCAGCCCCGGGCGGTACGCCGACGTGCTGGCCGCCGCGCAGGACGGCGGCTTCGACCTGACGACCCGCAAGCGGCTGGCCGCGGAGGCGTTCCAGCACACCGCTGCCTACGACGTGGCCGTGGCCTCGTGGTTCGCCGACGGCTACGCGGCGGACGGCGACAGCGGCTTCCCCGACTTCACCGGCGCGACCTACCAGCGGCAGAACATCCTGCGCTACGGCGAGAACCCGCACCAGGGCGCCGCGCTGTACAGCGACGGCTCGGGCCGGGGCCTGGCCGGCGCGGAGCAGCTGCACGGCAAGGAGATGTCCTACAACAACTACGTCGACACCGAGGCCGCGCGCCGCGCCGCGTACGACCACACCGAGCCCTGCGTGGCGATCATCAAGCACGCCAACCCGTGCGGGATCGCGGTCGGCGCGGACGTCGCCGAGGCGCACCGCAAGGCGCACGCCTGCGACCCGACGTCGGCGTTCGGCGGCGTCATCGCGGTGAACCGGCCGGTGTCGGTGGCGATGGCCGAGCAGGTCGCGGAGATCTTCACCGAGGTCATCGTGGCGCCGGCGTACGAGGACGGCGCGGTCGAGGTGCTGTCCGGCAAGAAGAACATCCGGGTGCTGCGCTGCGCCGAGGCGCCGCAGGCGGTGACCGAGTACCGGCCCATCGAGGGCGGCGTCCTGGTCCAGGTCAAGGACCGGCTCCAGGCCGAGGGCGACGACCCGGCCGCGTGGACGCTGGCCAGCGGCGACGCGCTGTCCGCGGCCGAGCTGGCCGAGCTGGCGTTCGCCTGGCGGGCGTGCCGGGCGGTGAAGTCCAACGCGATCCTGCTGGCGAAGGACGGCGCGAGCGTCGGCGTCGGCATGGGCCAGGTCAACCGGGTGGACTCGGCCCGGCTGGCGGTCGCCCGGGCCGGCACCGAGCGGGCGGCGGGCTCCTACGCCGCGTCCGACGCGTTCTTCCCGTTCCCCGACGGCTTCGAGGTGCTCGCCGAGGCGGGCGTCAAGGCCGTGGTGCAGCCGGGCGGTTCGGTCCGCGACGAGCTGGTCGTCGAGGCGGCGCGGAAGGCCGGCGTGACGATGTACTTCACCGGCACCCGCCACTTCTTCCACTGACCTCCGGGTCGCAGAACGGCCGGCGGCCGCGTCCTCGTTGCGAGGACGCGGCCGCCGGCCGTTCGCCGTTGCCCGGGCGGGCGTGGCTAGTTGGGGTCCCTGATGACCACCGTGGACACGCACTTGTCGGCGAACGTCTGCTTCTTGGCGTCCCACAGCGGCCACAGGTAACCCAGGCAGCACGGCAGGGAGTCGAGGAAGTGCAGCAGCCGGCGGCCGAAGGCGAGGCCGAATCCCATCGTCGAGCCGTCGCGCTCGCGCAGCACCCGGATGCCCACGATGCGCTTGCCCGGCGTCTGGCCGGTGGTGCCCTCGCGGTAGCAGAGGAACAAGGTGGCGGCCAGCATCAGCACGCCGCCGACCAGCATCAGCACGACGGACCCGGTCGGCACCTTGGGCACCGGGCAGTTGTCGCGCGAGACATGCAGGTTGTCGCAGTCCCTCCAGCGGTTGGCGACCTTCACCGACCACCGCAGGTACCCGGCCATGAACAGGCCGTACGGCACCAGCATGACCATCAGGCCGTCCAGCAGGGTCGCGCCCAGCCGGGCGCCCCAGCTCGCCAGCGGCGGCATCCCCTGCGGCGCCGTCGGGTAGGGCGGCACCGCGTCGTACGGCTGCTGGTAGCCGGCCTGCTGCGGGAAGCCCGGGTAGGCCCCGGCCGGGCCGGGCTGGCCGTACGGGTTCTGCGGGTACGCCGGCTGCTGCTGCGGGTAGCCGTACGGTTGCTGCGGCGGTTGCTGCGGCGGCTGGTCGCCGTACGGGTTGGCGGGACCGGGGGGTTGGCTCACGTGCGGTTCCTTCGAGCGGAGATGCGGGCGGGGGCGGCGTAGCCGAGGGGGGACCGGCACATCGTGGGCCCGGCGCCGGGCGCCGCGCAAGGGACAAATCCGCCCGTTCCGCGGACCGGACGTGACCTGATTCGCCGCCCGCCGGGCCGATCCGCGAGTATGGGGGGCATGACCGCCCAGATTCTCGATGGCAAGGCCACGTCCGCCGCGATCAAGGCAGAGCTGACCGCACGCGTCCAGGAGCTCAAGGCCCGGGGGATCACGCCCGGCCTGGGCACGCTGCTGGTCGGCGACGACCCGGCGAGCAAGTGGTACGTCGCGGGCAAGCACCGCGACTGCGCCGAGGTCGGCATCGCGTCCCTCCAGCGCGAACTGCCGGCCACCGCGACGCAGGACGAGATCGAGGCGGTCGTCCGCGAGCTGAACGCCGATCCCGCGTGCACCGGTTACATCGTCCAGCTGCCGCTGCCCAAGGGCATCGACACCAACCGGGTGCTGGAGCTGATGGACCCGGACAAGGACGCGGACGGCCTGCACCCGATGAGCCTGGGCCGGCTGGTGCTGGGCGTGCCCGGTCCGCTGCCCTGCACCCCCAACGGCATCGTCGAACTGCTGCGCCGGCACGGCGTGGAGATCAACGGCGCGCACGTGGTGGTCGTCGGCCGCGGGATCACGGTCGGCCGGTCGATCGGGCTGCTGCTCACCCGCAAGTCGGAGAACGCCACGGTGACGCTGTGCCACACCGGCACCCGCGACCTGTCGGCGCAGCTGCGCCAGGCCGACATCGTGGTGGCCGCGGCCGGCGTGCCGCACATCGTCAAGCCGGAGGACGTCAAGCCGGGCGCGGCCGTGCTGGACGTCGGCGTCAGCCGCGACGAGAACGGCAAGATCGTCGGCGACGTGCACCCGGGGGTGGCCGAGGTCGCCGCGTGGCTGTCGCCGAACCCGGGCGGCGTCGGCCCGATGACCCGCGCCCTGCTCCTGCAGAACGTCGTCGAGGCGGCAGGCCGTGTCGGCTGACGCGCGGCCGGAGCCGGCCTGGCGGCACTCGTCCCGCCGCGAGCCGGGTGGCCGGCCGGCGGTCACCCACAGCACCCCGCGCCCCGAGGGCGGCGGCCGGGCGGCCGGCGGCGACGCCCCCGCCCCGGCGAGGCAGTGGCCGATCCTGCTGGTCATAGCCGGCGTGGCGATCGGGCTGGTCGTCACCGCGACGGGAGCTTTCCGGGCGGGCACGATCACCATCGGGGTGGCGCTGCTGGTCGGGGCGGTGCTGCGGTGGACGGTCGTCAACGTGGGCATGCTTGCGGTGCGGAGCCGCTTCACGGATGTCCTCACCTATGGCCTGCTCGGCCTGGTCATTCTGCTGCTGGCGCTCATGGCCCAGCCCGATCCCCTGATCCGGATCCCCTTCCTCGAGGACATCATCCACTTCAGCGTCCGCTGAGCCCTTCCCGGGAATTCGGCCCCCCCGCCCCTCCGGGCTGGTCGCACCCGTTCCCGGGCTGCTGGCGGGTGGTGGGTTGCTCGCGCAGTTCCTCGCGCCCCTTTGGGGTGGTTGCGCCCGTCCCCGGGCTGCTGGCGGGTGGTGGGTTGCTCGCGCAGTTCCTCGCGCCCCTTTGGGGGTGGTTGCGGTCGTTGGCGGGCTGCCGGTGGGTGGTGGGTTGCTCGCGCAGTTCCTCGCGCCCCTGTTGGGGTTGCGCCTTGTCGCCGGGCGAGCCCTCAAGGGGCGCGGGGAACTGCGCGCTCAACCGCGACGGTGGCGCGCTCGGCAACGGGGGCCCGGGGGCAGCCCGGTTGCCGTAGGGGCGCGGGGAACTGCGCGCTCAGCGACGATGGCGGCGCGCTCGGCAGCGTGGGTCGGGGGGCAGGGCCGGGGCCCGGGAGTGGGGCAAGTACGGGGGCGCCCCGGGAATCGTGGGGGGCTGGGGCCGGCGGTGAAGTGCGGCCCGTCAGGGGCGTATAGCACGAAGCGGTCCGTTCCGGGCGGAGGTACGGGAAAACGGGTGAGGGCAGGCACGCCTGTTCTAGCGTGGGTCCCGGCGGGGACGGACGAGGCCGGACAAAGGGCGAGGGGGGTGCGCCAGCCATGGGGCACTGGCAGCCGTTGGCGGACCGCATCCCGGTGGACATGCGGCGCCTGGCCACACAGCTGCGGCGGATGAAGGACCGCAGCGGCCTGACCGTGCCCGCGCTGGCCGCCCGCACCGCGCAGAGCTCCGAGTCCTGGGAACGCGCCTTCGCCGGGCGCCACCTCCCGCCGCTCGACGCGGTCGAGGTGCTGGCCCAGGTCAGCGGCGCGGACTACGACCGCATCGGCGCCCTGTGGAAGCTCGCCGAGAAGGCCGCCTCGGGGTCGGGGGACAGGGGCCGGGGCAAGCCCCTGCCGCACCCGGATCCGCTCGACCCGCTCGGGCCGGACGAGGGGCTGCCGCCCCGCGGCCGCCGGATGCTGCTGCTCTCGACGGTGGGCGTGCTCGCCGTCGCCGCGCTGGTGGCCGTCCTCCTCACCGCGGGCCCGAGCACGGGCCGCGTCCCGCCGGGCACGGCCGGGCCCTCGGTGTCCGGCGGGATCGCCCCCGACACCGGGGCAAGTTCGTCCGGCGGCGGAACGCCCAGCAGGAAGGGCGGGCCGGGCGGCTCCGGCACGACCGCGAACGCCGGCGCGGACCCGACCGGCGGCGCTCCCACCGGGGATCGGCCGTCGCCCGCGATGGGCTCGCTGTCCCCGTCCCCCGTGCCGCCCGCCTCGCCGGCGACCGGCGGCGGTTCCACGGCCCCGGCGGCGCCGGGCGCCGGCAGCCCGGGCGGCACGACCGTCGCACCGCCGCCGGCCACGACGGGCGGCGGCGGGACCACCGCGCCGCCGAGCAGCCCGTCGAGCCCGAGCCCCAGCCCGACCCAGACCCAGGTGTGCCTGGGCCTGATCCTGCTCGGCGTCTGCATCGGCTGACCGCCGCGACCCACCTGGGGCGGCGCCCCGGCGCCCCTCCTGGGCCGGGCCCCGCGGGGGAAACCGTTGCGGCCGGTGACCGTCACCACACGACCGCGCGTCGAGGCGGCCCGCCGCGCGCGATAGCCTGACGGGTGGCTCTCTTGACGCCGAGAGATCCACGTGAAGGGCCGCTCGGGCCACTGCCGGGGCGACCGCAACCCGCCGCAGCACACCGCAGCAAAGGCCAGGAGAAGGCAATGACTCGCACTCCCGTCAACGTCACCGTCACCGGAGCGGCCGGCCAGATCGGCTACGCCCTGCTCTTCCGCATCGCCTCGGGCCACCTGCTCGGCGCGGACGTGCCGGTGAAGCTCCGGCTGCTGGAGATCCCGCAGGGCCTGAAGGCCGCCGAGGGCACCGCGATGGAGCTGGACGACGCCGCCTTCCCGCTGCTGCGCGGCATCGACATCAGCGACGACCCGAACGTGGCCTTCGACGGCGCCAACGTCGCGCTGCTGGTCGGCGCCCGCCCCCGCACCAAGGGCATGGAGCGCGGTGACCTGCTGGAGGCCAACGGCGGCATCTTCAAGCCGCAGGGCAAGGCGATCAACGACCACGCCGCCGACGACATCAAGGTCCTGGTCGTCGGCAACCCGGCCAACACCAACGCGCTGATCGCCCAGTCCAACGCCCCGGACGTGCCGGCCGAGCGGTTCACCGCGATGACCCGCCTCGACCACAACCGCGCCGTCGCGCAGCTGGCGAAGAAGACCGGCGTGCAGGTCGCGGACATCAAGCGCCTCACCATCTGGGGCAACCACTCCGCGACGCAGTACCCGGACGTCTTCCACGCGGAGGTCGCCGGCAAGAACGCCGCCGAGGTCGTGAACGACGAGCAGTGGCTGGCCGACACCTTCATCCCGACCGTCGCCAAGCGCGGCGCCGCCATCATCGAGGCCCGCGGCGCCTCCTCGGCCGCGTCCGCCGCGTCCGCCGCCCTGGACCACGTGCACACCTGGGTGAACGGCACCGGGGACGGCGACTGGACCTCCATGGGCATCGTGTCCGACGGCTCCTACGGCGTGCCGGCCGGCCTGATCTCCTCGTTCCCGGTCACCACCAAGGACGGCGCGTACGAGATCGTGCAGGGCCTGGACATCAACGAGTTCTCGCGGACCCGCATCGACGCGTCCGTGCAGGAGCTGGAGGAGGAGCGCGCCGCGGTGCGCGAGCTCGGCCTCATCTGACGGCCCGGCGGTCTGACGGCCGCACACACGAAGGGGCGCCACGGACCCGTGGCGCCCCTTCGTTATCTCAACCAGCCGGTGGCCGGGCTCACTTGTGGATGTTTGTGATTTTTGTGATGTTGTGGCTGTTGATGTTCACGTTGTTGTGGATGTCCCCGACGTGGAAGTCGATGAGGCCGCACAGCAGGCAGCCCGGGGTGTTCGACGGCGGCGCGGGGGCCTCGGACACGGCGACGTCGGTGGTGCCGTTCGACGCGCCGCAGCCGTCGTCGCCGTTGTAGGCGGCGGTGATGGTGTGCGTCCCGGTGGTGGTGAACCCGGTCGTCAGCGTGGACTGCCCGCTCGTCGAGACGGGCGCGGTGGCGAGGAGGTTCGGGCCGTCGAAGAACGACACGCCGAGCCCGGTGCTCGGGTCGGTGTCGCACGTCACCGTCGCGTCCAGCGTCACCAGCTGCCCGGTCGTGGCCGACGACGGCGACGCCTGGACGGTGGTGGACGACGGATCGGCGGCGGCCGCCGACGGGGCGAGGGCCACGACGGCGGCCGCGGCTGCGGCGGCGACCAGGAAGGCGGCCTTGTGCGCGCGTCGTTCACGGCGTGCCCGTCGTTCGCGCCAGGGAATCACGGATGAGCCTCCTCGGTAGGACCGTCAGGCGCGAGTTCGCCGG
>WRCZ01000222.1 GCA_009783685.1 Actinomycetes bacterium | reverse complement strand
ACCGGCACCCCGCACTGCAGCCGGGCGTTGCCGACCGGCACCACGCCGACCACCACGTAGGCGTGCTCGGTGCGGGCGGCCAGATGGCCGACGACGTGGTCGGCGGTGCTGGGCTCGCCGATCACCAGCACCCGGCTGACCGACCGCGCGGCCTTGCGGGCCGCGATCAGATGGTGGTGGGTGCCCTTGCGCCCGGCCAGGGTGACCAGCGGGGCCGCGGCGAGCGCGACCAGCGCCAGCACCGGCCGGGCGATCTCCCCGAAGGCGGTGCGCAGCACGGCCAGCAGCCCGAGCAGCACCAGCCAGTCGCCGAGGACCGCGAGCACTCCGCCGCCCTCGCCGAGGACGTCCGCCGCGTACCGGCCGCGCAGCGCGCGGACCGCGGACCAGCCGCCGGCGGCGACCAGCGCGCAGGCCATCGGGTGCGGTTGCCCGGCGTTCTGCAGCACCAGCAGGACCGGCAGGGCGACGCCCAGCATGTCCACGGCCAGCGCGAGCGGCAGGTACCACGCCGGCTTGTCCCCGTATCTGCTGTGCGCCCGGTGCACGCTGTGGCGGGGGCGCAGCGCCCCGGGCACACCAAAGGCACCGGTCCGTGCCGATGCCCTGGTCCTGATGGTTCGCGGGGTGGTGCCCCGCGCCGGTCTCGGCTCGCTCTCGACCGGTATCACCCGGATATCCGGGTTCGTTCCGATACGCCGCATGGACCCCCCTGGCACATCGCGACCGAGTGGGCGGCCCCAGTACTTCCCCAAGTACTGGCGTCGTCCAGGTACGGGGGAACGCTAGGCCAATCGGGTGGGTGCGCGCTGCGGATTGCACATATTCGCGCCGTTATTTCGACCGAGTTGGCCCCGCTATGGCGCAGCCGGCAGCACGCAGTGTAAGGGGTCCGTTACAGGTGTGCCGGGCCCTTACAGTTGGGGCTTGTGTCCACCGTGCACCTCCCCGCCGACCTGCAGGACGCCCTCACCGAGCGGCTCCACGCCACCGCCCCCAGCCGGGCCTCCGCACAGGTCGAGCGGCTCATCGAGAACTACCGGGGGACGACCCCGACGGCCGCGCCCATCCTGCGGGACGCGGCCGACGCCGCCGCCTACGCCGCCTACCGGATGCCCGCCACCTACGCCGCCGTGCGGTCCGCGCTCGGCGCGTTCCGCGCGCAGGCCGGCGCGTGGGCGCCGGGCAGCCATCTCGACCTCGGCGGCGGGACCGGCGCGGCCACCTGGGCGGTCGCCGACGCGTGGCCGGGCGGCAGCCACCGCAGCACCGTCCTCGACTGGTCGCAGGCCGCCCTCTCCCTCGGCCGCGAACTGGCCAGGGACGCCGACGAGGAGGCCGTGCGCGCCACCGAGTGGACCCGCGCCCCGCTCGGCGGCGCCCCCGCGCTGCCCGCGTCCGACCTGGTCACCGTCTCCTACGTGATCGGCGAGCTCACGCCCGCCGACCGCGCCGCGCTGCTGGACGCGGCCGTCGCCGCGACCCGCGGGGCGCTGGTCGTCGCCGAGCCGGGCACGCCCGACGGCTACCGGCGGATCATCGAGGCCCGCGACCGGCTGATCGCGGCCGGCCTGACCGTGCTCGCCCCCTGCCCGCACGACGGTGCCTGCCCGATCGCCGGCACCGACTGGTGCCACTTCGCGGCCCGGGTGCCGCGCACCTCGCTGCACCGCCAGGTCAAGGGCGGCACCCTGGCGTACGAGGACGAGAAGTTCAGCTACGTGGCCGCCGTCCGTCCCGACGCCGTGCCCGGCGCCCCCGCCGCCGGCCGCGTCGTCCGGCACCCGCAGATCCGCAAGGGCCAGGTCCTGCTCGACCTGTGCACCCGCGACGACGGCCTGACCAGGACCACCGTCACCAAGCGCCACGGCCCCGCGTACCGCGCCGCCCGCGACACCACCTGGGGCGAGGTGTTCCCCCCTGACCAGGCGTCACTCTGAAGTGGCGCCACGCGCAAGGCGGTTCACAGCCATCCGTAGCGGCGGAACGCGCGGTAGCAGAGGGCGGACAGGGTGGCGGTGACGGCGACCATCAGCGGGTAGCCGAAGGTCCAGCCGAGTTCCGGCATGTGGCGGAAGTTCATGCCGTAGAAGCCGGCGATCATCGTCGGGATCGCCATGATCGCCGCGGCCGCGCTGATCCGGCGCATGTCGACGTTCTGCTGCACGGCAAGTTGGCTGAGATTGGCCGCCAGCAGGCCGTCCACCAGCTCGCTGTACGACACCAGCCGCTCCCTGACGTGGGACAGGTGGTCGGCCGCGTCCCGGAAGTAGCGGGCGATCTCGGTGCTGACCAGCGAGTCCGGGTCCTCGCTGAGCCGCTGCAGCGGGCGGGCCAGCGGCACCACCGCGTGCTTGAACTGGATGAGTTCGCGCTTGAGCTGGTAGATCCGCTCGGCGTCGTCCTCGTGGGTGGAGGAGAAGACGTCGGACTCCATCGCGTCCACGTCGAACTCGACCGCGTCGGCCACGTCCAGGTAGTCGTCCACCACCTGGTCGGTGATGGCGTGCAGCACCGCCGCCGGGCCGTGCCGCAGCAGCTCCGGGTGCGCCTCCAGCCGGCGCCGGACCCGGGTCAGGCCCGGCGCGCTGCCGTGCCGCACCACGACCACGAAGTCCGCGCCGAGGAAGATCATCACCTCGCCGGTGTCGACCACCTCGCTGGTCGCGGTGAGCTTCTCGTGCTCCACGAACACGATCGTCTTCAGCACCAGGAACAGCGAGTCGCCGTACCGCTCCAGCTTCGGCCGCTGGTGGGCGTGCACCGCGTCCTCGACGGCCAGCGGGTGCAGCCCGAACGCCTCGGCGATCTCCGCCAGGTGCTCGGCCTCCGGCTCGTGCAGCCCTATCCAGACGAAGCCGCCCTTCCGCCTGGCCTCCGCCAGCGCGTCGCGCGGCGGCAGCGACGCGATCCGGCAGCCGTCGTCGTACACCGCGCAGTCCACGACCACGTCGGCGGTGCAGCGGGGCAGGTCCGCCGCCTGGGCCGGGCCGTCGAGGTTGTGCCACTTGCCCTCCCGCCGCCACTGCCGGCCGATCCGGCGCCGGCCGCTCTCCACGGCGGGCCGCCCGCCCCCGGCTCCGGGCCGTCCGCCGTCCCCCGCGGGCGGGGTCCCGCCGGACTGCTGCTGCCTGCCGGGCCTCGTGGGCCTGTGCGTCATCGTGCCTTCTCCAGTACGGCCATCGCCGCGTTGTGTCCGGGTACCGCGCTGACCCCTCCGCCGCGGACCGCGCCCGCGCCGCAGAGGAAGACGTTCGCGTCGGCCGTTCCGACGCCCCAGCGGCCCGTGGTGTCCGTCACGTCGCCGGGCTCGGCGAACGGCCACGACAGGTCGCGGTGGAAGATGTGGCCGCCGGGCAGGCCCACTTCGCGTTCGAGATCCTGCGGCGACTTCGCCTCCAGGCACGGCCGGCCCTCGCCGTCGGTGGCCAGGCAGTCCGCGAGCGGTTCGGCGAGCACCGCGTCGAGCTGCGCGAGGGTGGCCCGCAGCAGCTCCTCCTTGACTGCGGCCGGGTCGTTCGCGAACAGCCGCGCGGGCGCGTGCAGCCCGAACAGCGTCAGGGTGTGCACCCCCTGCCCGGCCAGCTCGGGGGAGAGGATCGACGGGTCGGTCAGGCTGTGGCAGTAGATCTCCGACGGCGGCGCGTCCGGCACCCGCCCGGCGGCCGCCTGCTCGTACGCGGTCTGCAACTGCCGGTAGGACTCGGCGATGTGGAAGGTGCCGGCGAACGCCTCCCGCGGGTCCACGGCGGTGTCGCGCAGCCGCGGCAGCCGGCGCAGCAGCATGTTGACCTTCAACTGGGCGCCCTCCGGCTTGTCCGGCAGCGGGCGGCCGAGCAGCCCGGCCAGCGCGTACGGCGAGGCGTTGACCAGGACGTCCGTCGCGCCGACGGTCCGGCCGTCGGCCAGCGTGACCTCCGCGGTCACGCCGTCGGTGGCGATGCCGGTCACCTCGGCGCCGGTGACGATCTCCGCGCCGGCCGCGCGGGCCGCCGCGGCCAGCGCGTCGGTGAACGCGCCCATCCCGCCGACCGGTACGTCCCAGTCGCCGGTGCCGCCGCCGATCACGTGGTAGAGGAAGCAGCGGTTCTGCCGCAGTGACGGGTCGTGGGCGTGGCTGAACGTGCCGATCAGCGCGTCGGTGAGGACCACCCCGCGGACCGTGTCGTTCTCGAACGCCGCCTCGACGGTCTCGCCCAGCGGCCGCTCGAACAGCGCCTCCCAGGCGGCCGGGTCGTCGATCCTGCGCCGCAGTTCGGCCCGGGTCGGCAGCGGCTCGGTGAGGGTCGGGAAGACCCGCTCGGCCACGTGCCCGGTCATCGCGTAGAACCGCTGCCAGGCCGTGAAGTCCCGGTCGGAGCCGGTCAGCCGGACGAACTGCTCCCGGGTGCGGCCGGCGTCCTCCGCGTCCACCAGCAGCCCCGTGCCGCCGCTCGGGGTGTAGGAGGAGATCCGGCGGCGGCGCACCGCGAACCGCAGCCCCAGGTCGTCCACGACCTTCCTCGGCAGCAGGCTCACCAGGTACGAGTAGCGCGACAGCCGGGCGTCCACCCCGGCGAACGCGCGGGTGGACACGGCGGCGCCGCCGGTGGCCGGGAGCCGCTCCAGCAGCAGGACCCGGCGGCCCGCCCGGGCGAGATACGCGGCGGCGACCAGTCCGTTGTGGCCGCCGCCGACGATCACGGCGTCGTACGAAGCATGCATGCGCGCACCTTACGGGGTGGCGGGACGCAGCTCCATCGTGCAGCACTTGACGCTGCCGCCGGCCTTGTGCAGCTCGGACAGGTCGACCGGCACCGGCTCGAAGCCGCGGTCCCGCAGCGGGGCGTGCAGGCCCGTGGCCGCCCGGGGGAGCACCACGTGGCGCCCGTCGCTCACCGCGTTCAGGCCGAGGACGGCCGCGTCGTCGGCGGTGGCCAGCAGCGCGCCGGGGAACAGCCGGGACAGCACGGCGCGGCTGCCGGGGGTGAACGCGCCCGGGAAGTACATGATCTCGTCCCGCGCGTCGTCCAGGACCGTCAGCGCGGTGTCCAGGTGGTAGTAGCGCGGATCGGTCAGCTCCAGGCTGATCACCGGGCGGCCGAAGTACTCCTGGGCCTCGTCGTGCGCCAGCGGGCTGCTGCGGAAGCCCTGCCCGGCCAGGATCCACGTGGACGTGACGGCGAAGTCGCCCTCCGCCTCGTTGACGTGCTCCGGCTCCTGGACGTCGGTGAACCCGTGGGCGCGGAACCACGCGAGGTGCGCCGGCGCCTCCGCGGCCCGCTCCGGGTTGGCGAACCGGGCCCCGAGCACCCGGCCGTCCACCACGGTGGCGCCGTTCGCCGCGAAGACCATGTCCGGCAGCCCGGGCTCGGGGTCGAGGATCTCGACGGTGTGACCGAGCGCACGGTACCGGTCGCGCAGGTCCTCCCACTGGAAGAGGGCGAGCGCGGAATCCACCGGCTTGGTGGGGTCCATCCACGGGTTGATCGCGTACGTGACGCGGAAGTGGGCCGGTGGGCACATCAGGTAGCGGCGGGGTGTCGCGGTACGCAAAGGAGGCTCCTCGAGGGGTGGTTGAGTGCCGGATGCCCCCCGGCGGGAAGGTGGTCCGCCGGGAGTCTTACGAACGCGTACCGCGATTGTGCGCCTCCGGTGCCCGTTTCCGCAGTGGCCTGCGCGGGTCCGTGCGGCGGCGCTCCCGCGTGGCCCGGCCGGCCGGTGCGGCCGGCCGGAGTCCCGGCGGCCCCGCGCGGGTGTCCGTGCCGGTCCCGGACGGTGTTCGCGCTGGTCACGGGCGGTGCTGGGGTGCCCGGGCGAGGGCCGGCGGGCGGATATGCCGACGTCGTGTCGGGAAGAGTTGCCCCGGAAGACTTCCACCCCGAGTGGGCGTTCATTCCTGCCAAGAGGGAGGATGTTCTCCACCACCCGCGTACCGTGTACCGCAACGGGCCCGGGGCGAGGGAAGGAGCTCGATGGCAGGCAAGAACAGGGTGTCCGGCTGGCTGCGACGCCGTACGGACCGCGCATCAGGTTCTGCCCGCCCGGCCTGGGACTCCCGCCCCTCCCGCTCCTCCAGAGGAGCGCGGCCCGACACCCCCGATCCGCAGCGCGACGCGCTGGTCTCCGCCGCCGCCGAGGCCGGCTACCCGGTCGCCCCCGCGGCCCACCCGGAAGGCTTCGGCTGCTCCTGCGACCGGATCGGCTGTCCGATGCCCGGCCTGCACCCCGTGTCGATGGCCTGGCACACCCAGGCGAGCACCGACCCGCAGCAGGTCGGCCAGTGGCTCGCCAAGGACCCGCTGGCGAACTTCGTCACCGCCACCGGCGTCAGCCACGACGTGCTCGACGTGCCGGCCGAGGCCGGCCGCCTCGCGTTGGAGCGGCTCACCGCCGACAGCGCCACCTTCGGCCCGGTCGCCGCCCTCGGCGAGCACCGCCTGCTGTTCTTCACCGCCACCCGCGGCACCCCCGCCGACGAGGACGAGTGGTGGCCCTGCGCGCTCGACTCGCATCCCGAGACGGCCGACGAGCGCCCCGGCATCCGCTGGCACTGCCGCGGCAGCTACGTGCTGCTGCCGCCGGCCCGGCTCGCCTCGGGGCAGCACGTCGACTGGCTGCCCGGCCACGGCCCCGACCTGCCGCTCCCCGACCCGCTGCCGGTCCTCGACGTGCTCACCGACGCGTGCGCGCAGTTCGGGTACGAGCCGGAGGCCGAGTCGATGGCCTGGGGCCGCTGAGCCCCGCCGCTACTCGCCGGCCGCCGACACCAGGCCCACCAGCCGGCTGACGAACACCACCTGGCCCGAGCCGGACCCGGACCCGGACTTCGGGACGGTCACCAGTTCCTGCGCGACGTGGGACAGCGTCACCGAGGTCTTCGGGGTGCCGGTCATCAGCGCCCGGGTGTCCGGGTCGATCGCCAGGTTGTAGCCCGCGCGGTACGTGGACTTCGACTGGTGGCGGGTGCCGAAGAACACCAGCGCGCCGCCGTCCTTCGTGCGCAGCGCCACCGGGGTGAAGTCGCCGTCGCTGGCCGGCTGGTCGGCGTACTGCGTCACGGAGTTGGGGGTCCTCGCCTGGGCGTGGCGGTTGGCCCGCAGCTGCGAGGTGGCCGCGCCCTTCGCGAACTCGTCGGCGCCGGTGCCGTCCTGGAGGTACCCGGTGTACGCGGAGCTCAACTTCCCCGGCGGCAGCACGAGATCACCGCCGGTGAGGGGCACCGGCTCCACGTGGCCGCCCTGGTCGGTGGCGAGCGCCGGCAGGCTGTCCGCGGTGGTCACCGCGAGGAACGCCGCGCGCCACGGCTCGCTCGCCGCGCCGCGGCGGAACAGCAGCAGCCAACGGGCGCCGGCGGTACCGCGGTTGGTGGCGGTGTCGGCGACGAAGAACTTGGGCCAGCCGACCTGCTTGGGGATCCAGAACTTGGAGTCGGAGAACTCCAGCGCCGAGAACTGCGGGTTGCCGCCGGGGTTGTTGGCGTGCTTGGCGCGCACCCCCGCACCGTCTATCGCGCCCAGCGGGCCGGACTCTATCTGCCCGAGCAGCTGCGGATTCCAGGTCTTGGTCGCCTCGTTGTCGACGGTCGCGAAGTGCGAGAGCACCTTGGCGGCCTCGGCCGGGGCCACCGACGGGATGTCGGCGCGCTCGCCGTGCACGGTCATGCACCCGGCCAGTGGCAGCACGAGGGCGAGGGTGGCGGCTCTCAGGGCCAACCTGCGGCGGATCATGGCGCGTCGGCTCCTTCGTGCCCCAGGGCGTGCCGGTGGAATCGGCGCCACCCTATCGGGCGCCGCGCCTCACGGGAGCGCCCGTCACGGCAGCGTCAGCACCTCGGCGCCGTCCGCGGTGACCACCAGGGTGTGCTCGAACTGGGCAGTGCGCCTGCGGTCCTTGGTGACGACCGTCCAGCCGTCGTCCCAGATGTCGTACTCGAACGTGCCCAGGGTGAGCATCGGTTCGATGGTGAACGTCATGCCGGGGCGCATCACCGTGGTCGCCCGCGGGTCGTCGTAATGCGGGATGATCAGGCCGGAGTGGAACGAGGTGTTGATCCCGTGCCCGGTGAAGTCGCGGACCACGCCGTAGCCGAAGCGCTTGGCGTAGGACTCGATGACCCGGCCGATGACGTTGATCTGGCGGCCCGGCCGCACCGCCTTGATCGCCCGGGTGAGCGACTCGCGGGTGCGCTCCACCAGCAGCCGCGACTGCTCGTCCACGTCACCCACCAGGTACGTGGCGTTGCAGTCGCCGTGCACGCCGTGGATGTACGCGGTGACGTCCAGGTTCACGATGTCGCCGTCGCGCAGCACGGTGGAGTCCGGAATGCCGTGGCAGATGACCTCGTTGAGCGAGGTGCAGATGGACTTCGGGAAGCCGCGGTAGCCGAGGTCCGAGGGATAGGCCTGGTGGTCGACCATGTACGCGTGCGCGATGCGGTCCAGCTCGTCGGTGGTGACGCCCGGCGCGATCGCCGCGGCGGCCGCCTCCATCGCCTGCGCCGCGATCCGCGACGCCACGCGCATCTTCCCGACCGTCTCCTCGTCCTGCACCTCCGGCCCGGTGTAGGGCGCGGGGCCCGGCCGTCCGACGTACTCGGGGCGCGGGATCGAGGCGGGCACCTGGCGGGTGGGCGAGAGCCTGCCGGGGACGAGGAGCGACTGACCAGACATGCCGACGAGTGTATCGGCGGCGGATCGGGCACGATGGTGCTTGGGCGCGGGCGCAGAACGGAGGACGGACATGGCGGTGTTCAAGGCGAACAAGCCGGCCGGCAAGCCGGGCGAGTGGTACTACTGCCTCAAGCACAAGAAGGTCGAGGAAGGCCCGGAGTGCCCCGCGAAGAACCGGTTCGGCCCCTACGCGACGAAGGGGGAGGCCGAGCACGCGATGGAGCGGGTCGCTGAGCGCAACGAGGAGTGGGACTCCCAGGACTAGCTCTCCTGGCAGTCCGGCCCCGGACCGCCTCCCCCCGGCGTTCCCCCTCGCCCTGCCCCCAGCCCTGTCCGCCACCCCGGCGTGCGTCCACCTGGCGGTGAGCCTTGGCCTGTGGGCCGCGCCCCGGCGTGGGTTCACCTTGCGGTGTGGGTCAGCCACCCAGGGGCGCGGGGAACTGCGCGCTCAGCCGGCCACCGGCCGGTGGTCCGGGGCGGTCCGGTCTGCCCCTTCGGGTCGGTGACGACCTGCGGGCCGCAGTCGGGCTGGTCGCGCAGTTCCCCGCGCCCCTTGCGGGGCACGTCCTGCCCCGTCGGGCATCGTCGCCGTCGGACGGCCGGTGCGTGGCTGGTCGCGCAGTTCCCCGCGCCCCTGGCGGGGCTCGTCCTGCCCCGGGAGGGGGCGTTGCCGTCGGGCGGGCACCTGGGCGGGCGGGGGTCAGAGGGGGGCGACCTTTT
>WRCZ01000221.1 GCA_009783685.1 Actinomycetes bacterium | reverse complement strand
GTGCGCGCGTCGTCGCCCACCGTGGTGCGGACCCAGCCGGCCGCCCGCATCGCGGTCACCTTCTGGCTGAGCGCCGAGTGCGTACGCTGGGCCGATTCGGCCAGCTCCGCGATCGTCATGGGCCCGTGCACGTGGAGCCGGAGCAGTTCCATGACGAAGGTCGGCTTGAGCCCCTCGATCTGCTGCTCGCGGTAGATCCGTGCGATGTCGGCGTCCATCGAGGCCTGGAGCAGGCGCAGCGGCCGCCACAGGCTCTGGCGCGTCGGGTCGGCGGCGGAACCGGTCGCGGAGCCGCTCGGGGACCCGGCAGCGGAGGACCTTGCGGTGGACCCGGCAGTTGAGTCCCCGGCAGTGGAGGACCCGGCGGCGGACGCGGCGGCGGGAGGCTCGGTCATGCGGCGCATCGTATCAGTGCTTATATAAGTGCTTGTCTTTCTCGGCCGGCTCCGGTCCGATGAGTTTTCCGCGGACCCGCGGTCCACCCTGCGACCGATGCGGACCCGCGTCGGCGACCGACGCCCGCACCGGCAGACAGGGAGCACGACATGACCACGGAACAGCGCGGCCCCGCCAGCTACTTTCCGTCCATCGAGAAGAAGTACGGCCGGCCGATCGCGGAGTGGAAGGAGCTGATCCGCGCGTCGCCGCTCACCCGGCACATGGAACTGGTCGCCTGGCTCAAGAACGAGCACGGCCTGGGCCACGGCCACGCCAACGCGCTCGTCGCGCACACCCGGGCCGAGGACGAGGCCGCGTCATGACGGGTACGGCGCGCGGTCCTCGCCCGCGCCGTGAAGCGCTCCGGCGACGGGTGAGGCGGACCGGCCCCCCACGGACCGGTCCGCCTCGATGCGGGCGCACCCCCTCGGGGATGCGCCCGCACGTCATGCGCGCGCTACTCCCGCACGAGCGGCCCTACTTCCGCTTGAGCGTGAAGTCCGTGACGACCGCCACCCCCTTCTTGATCTTCACCGTGGCCACGGTCGGCTGGTAGCCGTCCTTGGCGACGATGACGGTCAGCGGGTTGTTGCGGGTGTCCAGCCACAGCGCGTAGGTGCCGTCGGAGGTCGTGGTCAGCGTGTACGACGACGCCCAGCTGTCGACCTGGACGGTGGCGCCGGACAGCGGCGCGGTGCCGCCGGAGGCGGTGACGCCGAGCACGGTGCCGTTCATCTTGCCCCAGGACTTGGGCGGGTTGACGTGCAGGGTCACCGGGATCGACGCCACCGTGTAGGGGGTGTCGCTGCCCGCGGTGATCTGCGCGGTGAAGTCACCCGGCTGGGCGACCTCGGGCACCGAGGCGTCCAGGCTGACGGTGACCGTCGAGGTCGCGCCCGGCTGCACCGTCAGCTCCTGCGTGCTCTCGCCCAGCCAGGTCACGTCGGACGAGCCCACCTGGTCGTAGCCGGGGAGCAACTCCACCGCGGGGATCGGCGAGCCGGGGGCGTTGCCGCCGCCGACCTTGTAGAAGCCCGCCGCGCCGGCGCTGCGGTACGTCGGCACGTTGGCGTTCGGCAGCGCGCTCCACGTCCCGGACTGCGGGTCGAAGGCGTAACCGCGGTTGGTCAGGGCGTTGTTGCTGATGCCGCTGGAGATCAGCAGCAGCCCGTTGGCCGAGGTGTAGGACGAGGCCCACTGGGTGCCGGGCATGTCCGCGACCTGGGACCAGGTGTTGGCCGCCGGGTCGTACACGTAGGAGTGCGCGATCTCGGTGCTGCCGTTCAGACCGCCGGCGCAGTACAGCAGGTCGTCGATGCCGGCGCAGGACTGCCAGGAGACCGGCTCCGGGTAGGCGGCGATCGCCGTCCAGCTGTCGGAGGACGGGTCGTAGGCGCTGGCGTCGGTGGTGCCGCACGAGCCCGCGCCGCAGCCGCCGACCATGTACAGCTTGCCGTCGACCACGGCCGTGCCCGATCCCGCGTACGCCTTGGGCGCCGAGGCACCCGTGCTCCAGGTGTCGCTCGCGGGGTCGTACACCTCCAGCTTGGTGTCCGGGCTGCCGGAGGAACCCCAGCCGCCGACGGCGTAGAACTTGCCGTCGATGAAGCCGTGCGCCGCGGCCTCCCGGGTGTCCGCGGCCGACGCCAGCTTGCTCCAGCTGCCGACGGACGGGTCGAGGACGTACAGGTCCTTGCTGTCCGCGGACCCGTTGTAGCCGAAGGCCGAGTAGACCTTGCCGTCATAGGTGCCGACAGCGTTGTCCATGATGGCCGTCGGGTAGTTGGGCGCGGTCTGCCACGCGTCGTCGGACGGGCCCGGGTCCGGCTGCGCGGAGCCGTCGGCCGGGTGCGCCTTGTCGGACAGCGGGGAGAACGTTCCCTTGACGGTCTTGAGCGGGGCGCCCTGGGCCTGGATCTTGAACCCGCCGGAGCGCTCGCCCAGCTTCAGCGTGGCGGGAGCGCCGCCGGTGTTCTTCACGGTGAGCTGCTGGGTGGTCTTCCCGCCCCAGCCGACGGTGGCGTCGACCGAGGCCGGGGTCACCTGCAACCGGCCTGCCTTGAGCTGGAAGTCCGCCGTGACGGCGCTGTCCGCGGCCACCTTCACCGTGCCGGCGGCGGTGGAGTAGTGGGACTTGGCGGCGTTGAAGGCGTGGTCGCCCAGGGTGGGCGAGAACAGGGAGAAGTAGCCGTCGCCGAGGTTCGGGTCGTCGGGAGTGGCGACGGTGGTGACGCTCTGCGTGGTGTCGTCCTGGTTGGTGACGGTCGCGCCGACCACGCCGGCGCCGGTGTTGGCGTCCGACACGGAGCCCACGACCAGGCCGCCCGGGATGGCGGTCATGTCGCGGTTGCCGACGAAGACGTTGTCGACGGACCACCACCAGCCCCAGTGCCCGGTGAAGCGGAACCGCACCTGCACGGCCGGCTTGCCTGCGAAGTCGGAGAGCGGGACTTCGATTCTGGACGGGCCGGTGATGCCGGTCGTGGTGGACCAGACCGGGGTCCACGTGGTGCCGCCGTCGGAGGTGGCGTCGACCTCGGCGGTCTGCCCGCCGATGTAGCGGTACTCGGTGTTGAAGGCGACCTCGGGGGCGTTCTTGCCGGTGAAGTCGTAGACGGGGCTGACCAGTTGGGTGTCCTGGGTGGCGGTGCCGCCGAAGTGGTCGCTGTCGACGATCGCGAAGGCGCCGTCACCGCCGGTGCGGTTGCCGCGGGAGCCCGGGTCGTCGAACTCCCAGCCGCCGGTGGTGCCTTCGGCGTTGACGACGCTCCAGCCCTGCGGCGGCGCGTCGGTGGCGTCGAACGTCTCGGTGGTGCCGTTCTGGTGCTGGGTGTAGCCGCGGGCGGTGCCCGACCACGGGTCGACCGGCGCCGAGAGGTTCAGGCTCGTCGCGCTGTCACCGATCGTCACGGTCTTGGTGACGGCCTGGTAGCCGGGGTCGGAGACGGCGACGTGCAGGGTGTAGTCGTGGCCCTGGGGCAGCGACACGGAGTACGCGCCGGTCGCGGGGTCGGTCCACACCGAGCCGGGGACGCCGTCCGCGGTGATCTTGGCGTAGAGCGGCCAGCCGTGGCCGGAGCCGTCGGTGACCTTGCCGGAGAGGGTCTGGCTCGGCACCGGCGACAGGCTGTAGTTCTTGGTGAGGGTCGCGCCGTCGCCCACTGCCACGCCCGAGTCGGACGTGCTGGCGTAGCCGAAGGCGTCCACGGTCACGTCGTAGGTGCCGACCGGGACCGTCAGGTCGTAGGTGCCGGTGGCGCCGGTGTGCGCGACGTTGGTGCCGGCGGTGATCGTGGCGCCGGAGATCGGCTTGCCGGTCTTGGAGTCGGTGACGGTGCCGGTCAGTTCACCGTGCGGGCCGCTGCGGAAGGCCGCCAGGCCGTCGGGGGTGCCGAGGCCCGTCGGGCCGTCGTAGCCGGGGCCGCCGGTGCACAGGTACGACGGGGAGCACGAGCCGTTGGAGCCCGTGGTGATGTCGTTGATGCCCGAGGACGCGGCGTACGGGTAGGAGTTGGGGTACGTCCCGGCCACCGGGGTGCCCGCGTCGGCGTAGACGCTGGCGATGATCGGCGACGACACGCTCGTGCCGCCGTAGACCGCCCAGCCGCCGGCGCCGTAGGTCTGGTAGACCGCGACGCCCTCGGCCACCGCGGAGACGTCGGCGAGCGCCCGGTTGGCGCAGCCGGTGTCCTTCTGGAAGGCGGGCTTGGGCTCGTACAGCGAGCAGCCCGAACCGGCGTCGCTCCAGGCCGACTCGGTCCAGCCGCGGGTGGTGCCGGTGTCACGGGTCAGCGTGGTGCCGCCGACGGAGGTGACGTACTGGGAGGCGGCCGGGTAGCCGACGCCGTACGCGTAGTCGCCGGTCGAGACGGTCACCGCGACGCCGGGGTGGTTGTAGTACGCGTCGAAGGCGGTCGTCTCGGAGGGGTCCTCGCCGTTGCCGCCGCGGTAGTCGCTGCCGTAGGAGTTGGAGACGAACTTGGCGCCGAGCGCGACGGCCTCGTTCACCGAGGAGCCGAGGTTCTCGAAGCTGTTGTCGTCCGCCTCGACCAGCAGGATGTGCGCGTAGGGCGCGACCGCGGAGACCATGTCGAGGTCGAGCGAGATCTCACCCGCCCAGCCGGAGTCCGGGGTGGGGTAGCTGGTCCCGCCGCGCTGGTCGACCTTGCTGAAGCAGCCGTTGGCCGTGGTGCAGGCCGGCAGCCCGTACTGCTCGCGGTAGATCGCGAGGTCGGCCTCGGCGTTCGGGTCGTCGAACGCGTCGACGATGGCGACGGTCTGACCCGCGCCGCCGTCGGTCGGCAGGTTGTAGGCGCTCTGCAGATCCGTCGCGCCCCATCCGTTGGGGGTGACGGCGGCCGGGGTGACGCCCTTGGCCGGCTTGATGTCGGTGCGCCGCAGGGCGTAGCAGGTGAACTGGTCGGCGCCGGGTGCGGCGCAGGCCGGTTCCAGGAGGGGATGCCCGTCGGTCGCGGCGGCCGGCGCCGCCGAGCCCGGTGCGGCGGCACCGGCGGGGGGCTGGACACCCAGGACCGCCAGTGCGGTGGCACTGGCCAGGGCCAGGCCGGCGAAGATCGTCCGCCGGAGAGGTGGCTTGGTTCTCATCGGATTGCGCAACGTGTGACTCCATGCGTTCTTGCAGGGGTCGACCCGTGTACGGCTCTGGGGGCGACGGTGAATGCACGTGCAATCACCGGGGGTTAATTAGCGAATCGTGTTCAGGTCATGTCAACAGTGACGGTGCGTGCAACTCGGTGGCACAGCGTCACAGTTGAGGCCCGGGGGTGTCGCGTGGCGACGCGAAATGGTGGGGGTTTCTGGGGGAATGCGGTCTGAATTCACGCCATCCCCTCAGGGTCTGACGCCTCAAAGACCCCTCTGGTTCCCGCCTGTCCCGCTGGGGGCGTGAACACGTCACGGCGCCAAGCCGCCAGCGGCCCGCATTGACCGGCGGATCACGCCAGTTGGACCTTTGTGCTGGTCAGTCCACCCCCCCCACGGACACCGCCCGAGCCCCGTCCGCCTCGGTATCCGCCTCCCGGATCCCGAACACGCCGCGTACGTCCGTCCCTTCCTGGAGTCCCCTTGCCAGTCCCACGCCCGTCCGTGAGACGGCTGCGCCCGCTGCGGAGCATCACCGCCGCGGTCGCCGCCGTCATCGCCGTCCTCGCGGTCCTGCTGCCCCAGCAGGCGCTGGCCGCACCCCTGCCGGCCACCAGCACCGGGAAGGTGACCGCGGCCCCCGCCTGCGGCACGCCCAAGCCCGGCCACTTCTCCTGCTTCGCGCTCCGCCGCACCGACCGCACCGCCTCGCTCGGCGTGCGGCGCAACGCGGCAGGGGCCGCCCTGGCGCCCGACGGCTACGCGCCGGCCGACCTCCGGTCGGCCTACGACCTGCCGGCCGACGGCGGCGCCGGCGCGACCATCGCGATCGTCGACGCGTACGACAACCCGAACGCCGAGTCCGACCTCAACGTCTACCGGGCGCAGTACGGCCTGCCGGCCTGCACCAGCGACAACGGCTGCTTCAGCAAGGTCGACGAGCACGGCGGCGTGGCCTACCCGGCCGCCGACGAGGGCTGGGGCGCCGAGATCTCGCTGGACCTGGACATGGTCTCCGCGGTCGCGCCGCAGGCCCACATCCTGCTGGTCGAGGCCGACGCCACCACGTCCGAGGACCTGGGCACCGCGGTGAACACGGCGGTCGCCCTGGGGGCGAAGTACGTCTCCAACTCCTGGGGCGCGTACGGCGACAGCACCGACGACCTGGCGTACGACGAGGCCTACTTCAACCACCCGGGCGTCGCGGTGGTCTTCAGCTCCGGCGACGACGGCTACGGCGTCAGCTACCCGGCATCCTCGCCCTACGTCACCTCGGTCGGCGGCACGTCGCTGGTCCGCGACACCAGCAGCCGCGGCTGGGGCGAGTCGGTCTGGAACGGCGTGACGTACGGCTCCGACGGGCCGCACTGGGGCGCCACCGGGTCCGGCTGCTCGGCCGTGGAACCCAAGCCGTCCTTCCAGGCCGCCGTCGACTGCCAGGGGCGCTCGGTCGCCGACGTCAGCGCGGTCGCCGACCCGGCCACCGGCGTGGCCGTCTACAACTCCTTCTCCGACAACGGCTGGAACGTCTACGGCGGCACGTCGGCCTCGGCGCCGATCATCGCGGGCGTGTACGCGCTGGCCGGCACCCCGGTCGACGGCACCTACCCCGCCGCGTACCCCTACCAGCAGCCGGGCGCGCTCAACGACGTGACGCAGGGCGACGACGCCAGCTGCTCCGACAGCTCGCTCTGCGGCTACGGCACCGTCCCCGACTGCACCCCCGCCTACACCTGCGCGGCGCAGCCCGGGTACGACGGGCCGACCGGCCTCGGCACGCCCAACGGCACGGCCGCCTTCAAGCCCGGCCCGCACGGCGCCGTCAGCGGCACCGTGACCGACGCCGGCACCAAGGCGGTGGTGTCCGGTGCCACGGTCAGCCTCGGCGACTACCGGGCCACCACCGACGCCAAGGGCCACTACCGGCTCGACGTCCCGGCGGGCACCTACCCGCTGACCGTCTCGGCGTTCGGCTACGCGGACAAGGACCTCGGACAGGTGCCCGTCGACGACGGCGCCGCGCTCACCGAGGACGCCACGCTGACCGCCGTGCCCTCGCAGACCATCTCCGGCACGGTCAAGGACGGCGGGCAGCACGGCTGGGGCCTGTACGCCGAGCTCACCCTCGACGGCGTGCCCGGCACCGTCTTCACCGACCCGGCCACCGGACGCTACTCGGTGCGGGTCCCGATGAACCGCAGCTACACCCTGCACGCCACCGCGCTCTACCCCGGTTACCGGCCCGCCGAGTCCACGACCGCGGTCGGCACCGGCCCGAGCACCGTCGACCTCGCCCTGCCGCTCAACACCGCGGGAGCGCTCCCGCCCGGCTACGAGACCGACTACCTGGGCGGCGGCCTGGAGCCGTTCGCCACCTCCGGGACGCCCGCCGGCTGGACGATCAAGAACAACACCGACGCGGGCGGCTGGCAGTTCGACGACCCGCTGAACCGCGGCAACCAGACCGGCGGCACCGGCCGCTTCGCCGAGGTCGACGACTTCGCCCTGGGCTGGAAGCCCGCCGACACCGAACTCATCAGTCCCACCTACGACTTCAGCAAGCAGACCGCGCCCGAGCTGCAGTTCGACACCGCCCTGCCGCAGCTGTACCGGCTGGACGGCCTGACCGCCGACGTCGACGCCAGCACCGACGGCGGCGCCTCGTGGACCACGGTGTGGCACCACACCGACGTGATCGGCGGGCCCTCGCACCAGAACGTGCCGCTGGACGCCTACGCCGGGAAGTCCTCGGTGCAGCTGCGCTTCCACTTCACCGGCTCGCTCACCGGCATCTGGCAGATCGACAACGTCGCCGTGGGCACCCCGACGCTGGTCACCCGGCCCGGCGGGCTGCTCGTCGGCCGCGTCACCGACGCCAACACCGGCGCCGGCGTGGTCGGTGCGACGGTCAGCGGCGTGACCACCCCGGCCGACTCCGGCCGCAGCGTCGCCTCGCCGGGAGACCCGGCCGTCGGCGACGGCCTGTACTGGCTGTTCTCCAGCCGCACCGGCAAGCAGCAGTTCACCGCCGGCCTGCCGGGCTTCGGCTACCCCGCGGTCACCGCCAAGGCGGACGTGAAGTCCGACGCGGTCACCTCGGCCGACTTCGCGCTGCACCCGGCGCAGTTGCAGTACAGCGTCTCCGCGGTGAGCGCCAACGTGGCCTGGGGCGGCACCAGGACCGTCGACGTCAAGGTGCGCAACACCGGCGGCTCGCCGGCCACCTTCTCGCTCGGCGAGCAGAACCTCGGCGGTCCGGCCACCGGCGCGGCCGGCCCCGCGGCGGTGCGGACACCTTCCGCGCTGACGCCCAACACCGCGTTCTCGGCCGCTACTTCGGCTCCTTCGGCGGCTTCGCCGGCGGCCGGTCCGGCCGCGGTGGGCGCGACCGCCGACCAGGCGTGGCAGCCCCTCACCGACCTGCCCGCCGCCTCGTTCGGCGGCGTCGCCGCCGTCGACCAGGGCACCCTGTACGCCGGGCTCGGCGAGTCGCCGGGCGGCGTGTGGAGCGGCTCCTTCGGCTCCTACGACGCGGCGACGGGCGGCTGGAAGGCGCTCGCCGGCCCCACGACCAAGCGGTTCACCCCGGCCTACGGCTTCATCCGCGGCAAGCTCTACGTCACCAGCGGGCGTGACGCGGCGGGCAACCCGATCCCGGGCAGCGAGGTCTACGACCCCGCGACCGACACCTGGTCGCAGATCGCCGACATCCCCACCGCCTACGGCGCGTCGGGCTCGGCCGTGGCAGGCGACAAGCTGTACGTCATCGGCGGCTGCGTGATGTTCAACTGCGGCTCCAACGACGTGCAGGTCTACGACCCGGCGAGCGACACCTGGTCGGCCGGCACGCCCTACCCCGAGCCGATCTCCTGGCCGGCGTGCGGCACCTCGGACGGCATCGTCTACTGCTCGGGCGGCGTGTACCAGCCCGACGGCGCGGCGCCGAAGGCCACCGTCCACACCTACGCCATGGACCCGGCCAAGGGGACCTGGAAGCGGGTCGCGGACGCGCCCACGGACCTGTGGGGCGCCACCGGCACCGCGGCCGACGGCAAGCTGCTGGTCGGCGGCGGCATACAGGCGAGCACCAGCACGCTGACCAACGAGGCGCGCGCCTACGACCCGGCCACCGACTCCTGGTCGGCGATGCCGAACCTGGCGGCGCCGGTGCTCGACGCCCAGTCGGCACCCGGCTGGTACGTCACCGGCGGCGAGAACGCCTACGGCATCCCGCAGGCGTCGGTGCAGAAGCTGGCCGGCTACGACCAGCCGCACGCCGACGTGGCGTGGCTGAGCTCGTCGGCGTCCACGCTGACGGTCAAGGGCGGCGGCTCG
>WRCZ01000220.1 GCA_009783685.1 Actinomycetes bacterium | reverse complement strand
GCGGCGCGGCACGCTCGTCGCCGTCGTGGCCCTGGTCGCGGTGATCGCCGGCGGTGCGACGGCGCTGGTGGCCCTGCGGTCCGGCGGCCACGGCAGCGCGAACCAGGGTTCCGGGACCCACGCATCGGCGCCCACGGCGACCGGGCAGCGGCCCACCGCGTCCACGTCGTCCACCCCGTCCGCCTCGGGCGGCGCCCCGGCCGACGGGGCCGTCCCCGCCGACCTCGTCGGCACCTGGCACGCCGTCCTCAGCAACGGCCAGGGCGGCGAGGACAACCGCACGCTGACCATCCACCAGGACGGGTCGGTGGAACTGGCCGGGGACGGCGCCTCGTACGACTGCGCCTGGTCGATGCACGTCACGTCCGCCGGGCCGCCCACCGCGCTGAGCCCGTCGCAGGTCACCCGCGGCGAGCCCGCGGGCGCGTGCCTGCCGGGCGAGCAGACCTCCCTCACCCTGCTCGACCCCACGCACCTGCGCCGCGACAACGTGGACTCGGGCAAGACGCCGCTGACCTACGAGAAGGTCGGCTGACGACCGCCTGACGGCCGGGCGCGCCGTCCGCGGGCACGAGGCCACGCGACGGGCTGCGAACGCGGACCTGCCCGGCGCGTAAGACGCGCCGGGCAGGGGGGGTGCGCCGGCCGTGGCCGTGCGGGGCCGCGGCCTACAGGAAGGAGTTGACCTCGATCGTCTCGGTGCGGCCGGGGCCGACGCCGATCGCCGAGATGGGCGCGCCCGACATCTCCTCCAGCGCCTTGACGTACGCCTGCGCGTTCTTCGGCAGGTCGGCGACGGACTTGGCCTTGCTGATGTCGTCCGACCAGCCGGGCAGGTACTCGTACACCGGCTTGGCGTGGTGGAAGTCGCTCTGGCTGTACGGGAGTTCCTCCACCCGCCGGCCGTCGATCTCGTAGGCGACGCAGACCGGGATCTGCTCCCAGCCGGTGAGGACGTCCAGCTTGGTGAGGAAGAAGTCGGTGAGGCCGTTCACCCGGGTGGCGTACCGTGCGATGACCGCGTCGAACCAGCCGCAGCGCCGGTTGCGGCCGGTGGTGACACCGAACTCGCCGCCGATGGTGCGGAGCTTCTCGCCGTCCTCGTCGAGGAGTTCGGTCGGGAACGGTCCGGAGCCCACACGCGTTGTGTACGCCTTGAGGATGCCGATCACCCGGGTGATCTTGGTGGGGCCCACGCCGGTTCCGGTGCAGGCGCCGCCGGAGGTCGGGTTGGACGAGGTGACGAAGGGATAGGTGCCGTGGTCGACGTCGAGGAGCGTGCCCTGCCCGCCTTCCATGAGCACGACCTTGCCCTCGTCCAGGGCGTTGTTGAGCACCAGCGTGGTGTCGCTGACGAAGCCCCTGATCTGCTCCGCGTAGCCGAGGTACTCCTCGACGACCTGGTCGGTGCTGATCGCCCGCCGGTTGAAGATCTTCACCAGGATCTGGTTCTTGTCCTGCAGGGCCGCGTCGACCTTCTGCCGGAGGATCGATTCGTCGAACAGGTCCTGGACGCGGATGCCGACGCGGTTGATCTTGTCGGCGTAGGCGGGGCCGATGCCGCGCCCGGTGGTGCCGATCTTGCGCTTGCCGAGGAAGCGCTCCGTCACCTTGTCGATGGTCTGGTGATACGGCGTGATCAGATGGGCGTTACCGCTGATCAGCAGCTTGGAGGTGTCGACGCCGCGCTCGTTGAGACCGCTCAGCTCGGAGAGCAGGACCGCGGGGTCGACGACGACACCATTGCCGATCACCGGAACACATCCCGGTGACAGGATTCCGGAGGGGAGGAGATGCAGTGCGTACTTCTGGTCGCCCACGACGACCGTGTGGCCGGCGTTGTTGCCGCCCTGGTAACGCACCACGTAGTCCACTGAGCCGCCGAGCAGGTCGGTGGCCTTCCCCTTGCCCTCGTCACCCCACTGAGCACCGAGCAGCACAAGTGCGGGCACAGGCGTACACCCCTTCCGGGCGGGGCATGTCCAACGTGCAGAGAGCCGTCGAACCTGCCCCGGAATAGACGAAGCCCCTGACGCAACGGCGCAAGGGGCTCTTGCACCGAGATTTTACCTGAGGAAGGACCAAGGTGTCGGCTCACGTTCCGGCCGGACATTCCCTGCTCGTCGTCGTCGACCCCGCGGCTCGCGCTGTCGACGGCGAATCCGTGCGGATCGCCCGGGACGTGCTGTGTGCGGGGGCGGCCTCGCTGAAGATCGTTCTTCCGGAATCCGCGGCCGAGGCGGAGCACGCGCTGGTGCACCGCGGGCGGCGGCATCCGGTGGTGCTCGGCGACGACGCGGCGCTGCTGCGCACCGTGCGGGTGCTGTACCGCGACCGTGCGCTGCGCGAGGCGCCGGTCTCGGTGGTGCCGATCGGCCCGCGCTCCACGCTGGTCCACGCGCTGGGCGTGCCCGACCAGGTGCCCGCGGCGGCCCGCGCGGTCCTCGACGGCCAGGAGCGCGAGCTGGACCTGCTGGTCGACGACAGCGGCGGCATCGTCCTCGGCACGCTGAGCATCCCCTGCGGCACCCCGGTCGCGCACACCGCCGCGCACTGGTGGACGCCGGTGGAGAAGACCGCCCGCTCCCTGGTCCGCACCCTGACCTCGCCGATCCCGGTCAACGGCCAGCCGGCGCCGCGCCAGCAGCGGCTGCGCGTGGAGGCGGACGGGGTGGTGCTGGCGGACCTGGACCGGCCGGTGCACGAGGTGTCGGTGCGCACCGCTCCGGCGGGCCTCGCCGAGATCTCGGTGCGCCACAGCCAGGGCGCCGCCCACGTCCGGGCCCGGGCCCGCACCGTCACCGTCTCCGGCCGCGACTTCCGCTACCGCGCGGACTCCGCGATCACCGGCCCGGTGCGGTCGCGCACCTGGACGGTGGAGCCGTCGGCGTGGCGGCTGACGGTGCCGAAGTAGGCGCTGCCGGTGCAGAAGGAGGCGCCGACGGTGCCCCCGCGGGGGGCCGCGGTCCGGGTGGACGCGCGGCTCAGCGGGCCGCTTTGTGCTCCTGCCAGCGCTCCATCATGCTGTGCAGCTCCTTCTGGAGGAACGCGAAGAACTCCGCGCTCTGGGCCAGCCGGCGGCCCGCGGCGGTGTCCGCGCCGATCGCCGCGATACCGCTGTTCAGGGCGTTCTCCCAGCGCACCAGCACCGCGTCGCGGCGGGTGAACGTCTCGAACCACTGGTCCTCGTGCAGCCGGTAACGCTCGCGGCGGGAGCCGGGGTCGCGCTCGCGGGCGAGCAGGCCGACCTGGGCGAGGTAGCGCACCGCGCCGGACACCGCGGCCGGGCTGATCCGCAGCCGCTCGCCGAGTTCCGCCGAGGTCAGCGCGCCGTCCTCGGAGGCGAGCAGCGCGGAGAACACCCGGGCGGGCATGCGCGGCATGCCGGCCTCGACCATCTCCGCGGCGAAGCGCTCGACGAAGGCCAGAACCTCCTGCTGGCGCGGGGGCTGTTCGGTCATGCTCGGCCTCCCCGTCGTGTCCACCGCAGTGTAAAGCGGATCACTCGATTCGCAGACTTCACAAATTTGTGAAACAAGCGTACGTTCGCAGCCATGGACGGGGCAATCACCGTGGCCGGGCTGCGCAAGCGCTTCGGCCGTACTCAGGCACTGGACGGGCTCGACCTGTCCGTCGGCACCGGCGAGGTGCACGGCTTCCTCGGGCCCAACGGCGCGGGCAAGTCCACCACGATCCGGGTCCTGCTCGGGCTGATCCGCGCGGACGGCGGCAGCGCGACGCTCCTCGGCGGCGACCCGTGGCGGGACGCGGTCCCGCTGCACCGCCGCATCGCGTACGTCCCCGGCGACGTGACGCTGTGGCGCAACCTCAGCGGCGGCGAGATCATCGACCTCTTCGCCCGGCTGCGCGGCCGCCCCGACGACGGCCGCAAGCGCGACCTGCTCGAACGCTTCGCGCTCGACCCGACGAAGAAGGGCGGCGCGTACTCCAAGGGCAACCGCCAGAAGGTGGCGCTCGTCGCGGCCTTCGCCTCGGACGCGGAGTTGCTGATCCTCGACGAGCCGACGTCCGGGCTCGACCCGCTGATGGAGGAGGTCTTCCGCGGCTGCGTGCGCGAGGCCAGGGACCGCGGCGCGACGGTGCTGCTCTCCAGCCACATCCTCAGCGAGGTGGAGGCGCTGTGCGACCGGGTGAGCATCGTGCGCCGCGGCCGCACCGTCGAGTCCGGCGCGCTGAGCGACCTGCGCCATCTGACCCGCACCGCGGTCACCGCGGAGGTCACCCGGGTCCCCGACGGCCTGGACGGGCTGCCGGGCGTCCACGACCTGGTCGTCGACGGCGACCGCATCGACCTCCAGGCCGACAACGACTCGCTCGACGCCCTGCTGCACGCCCTGGCGGGCGCGGGCGTCCGCTCCCTCATCAGCCGCCCGCCGACGCTGGAGGAGCTGTTCCTGCGGCACTACGAGTCCGAGGACGGCGCCGCACCGGAGGCGCCGGACACACCGGCGCGGGACGAGCCGGCCCAGGACGGCACCGCGCCGGCCGCCCTCCCCCCGAAGGCACCGCGATGAGCGCCGTCGCCGGCACCGGCACCCTCACCAAGCTCGCGCTGCGCCGCGACCGCCTGATGATCCCGGGCTGGCTCTACGCCCTGGCCGCCTCGGTCGTCGGCAGCGCCGCCAGCTTCCGCTCCCTGTACGGCGAGCAGTCGCAGCGCGCCGACCTGGCCCGCAGCATGAACGCCTCCGGACCGCTGCGGGCGCTGTACGGCCCGGTCTACGACTGGAACAGCATCGGCGCGCTCACCGGCTGGCGGATGGGGGTGCTCGGCGCGGCGCTGGCGGGCCTGATGAGCATCCTGCTGGTGGTCCGGCACACCCGCGACGAGGAGGAGAGCGGCCGCCAGGAGATGCTCACCGCGACCGCGATCGACCGGCGGGCACCGCTGACCGCGGCCCTGTCGGCCGCCGCGACCGCCAACGCCGCGATCTTCGTCGTGATCGCCGCCGGCATGGCGGTGCTCGGCCAGGCCCTCGCCGGTTCGGTCGCCCTCGGCCTGCAGATCGCCGGCGGCGGGCTGATGTTCGGCGCGATCGCGGCCGTCACCGCGCAGGTCACCGAGAGCGCCCGGCTGGCCCGGGGCCTGGCCGGCGCGGTGCTCGGCGCGGCGTTCCTGCTGCGCGGCGCCGGGGACGCCGCGTCCGCCGACTCCGGCTCGGCCGCGGTGTGGGCGTCCCCGCTGGGCTGGCTGGAGCACCTGCGGCCCTACGACACCGGCGGGGAGTCCTGGTGGGTGCTGCTGCCCACCGCCGCGCTGACCGCCGCGGCCGTCGCCGCCGCCTACGCGCTCGCCGCCCGGCGGGACAGCGGCGCCGGCCTGCTGCCCGCCCGGCCCGGTCCCGCGACCGGCGCGCGCTGGCTGAACGGCCCGTTCGCGTTGGCCTGGCGGCTGCAGCGCGGCGCCTTCTACGGCTGGGCGTTCGGCCTGGCCGTCGCGGGCGCGCTCTACGGCTCGGTCACCCGCTCGGTCGGCGATCTGATCGGCGACAACGCGCAGGTGAACGACATCATCGAGCGGATGGGCGGCCACCGGGGCCTGACCGACTCCTTCCTGGCGCTGACGATGGGCCTGCTCGGCATCATGGCGAGCGTCTTCGCCGTGCAGAGCGTGCTGCGGCTGCGCGCCGAGGAGAACGGCCTGGGCGCCGAGGCGGTCCTGGCCCACCCGGTGGGCAGGCTGCGCTGGGCGGCGAGCCACCTGGCGCTCGCCGTGCTGGGTCCCGCGGTGCTGCTGGCGGTGGCCGGGGCGCTGATGGGCCTGATCTACGGCACCGCGGTCAGCGACATCGGCGGGCAGCTCCCGCGGCTGACCTTCGCCGCCGTCGCGCAGGCGCCGGCCGTGTGGGTGCTGGCCGGACTCGGCACCCTGCTGTTCGGGCTGCTGCCCCGCGCCGTCCCGGGCATCTGGGGGCTGCTCGGGCTGTTCCTCGCGCTGGGCCAGCTCGGCCCGGTGCTGCGGGTGCCGCAGCCGGTGATGGACCTGTCGCCGTTCACGCACCTGCCGGGACTGCCCGGTGGCCACTCGGACCGCGTCCTGCCGCTGTCGGCGACGCCGTACCTCTGGCTGCTGCTGGTGGCGGCCGCGGCCTTCGCGGTGGGGCTGGCGGGGCTGCGCCGCCGCGACCTGACGGCCGGCGCCTGACGCGCGCGGGCCCCGGCACCCCTGGGGTGCCGGGGCCCGGCCGTACGCTCCTGCGGCGGCGTCACCAGCTGACGAGCAGCTCCTCGGGCCCGCGGATGACGTAGCCGGGCCGCCACCGCGGCTCCTCGACCAGCCGCATGCCGGGCGTCTCGCGCAACAACGTCCCGAAGGACGCGGCGAGTTCGAGACGGGCCAGCGGCGCGCCCAGGCAGTAGTGGATGCCCGCGCCGAAGGACAGGTGCTTGTTGTCCGCGGCCGGGCGCGTCACGTCGAACCGGTCGGGGTCGGTGAAGCGGGCCGGGTCGCGGTTGGCCGAGCCGAACAGCAGCGCCACCTCGGAGCCGCGCGGGATGACCGTGCCGCCGATCTCGATGTCGTCCAGCACCCACCGCTCGAACATCTGCAGCGGCGTGTCGTGGCGGAGCATCTCCTCGATGGCGTCCCGCAGCCGCTCCGGCGCGTCCAGCAGCAGCCGCAGCTGGTCGGGGTGGTGGAAGAGGTCCAGCCAGCCCAGGACGGTGGTGTTGACCGTGGCCTCGTGCCCCGCGTTGAGCAGCAGCACGCAGGTGGAGATCATCTCCTGCTCGCTCAGCACGTCCCCGCCGTCGTGCGCCGCGATCAGCGCGCTGATCAGGTCGGTGCCGGGCTCGCGGCGCCGGACGGCGATCAGCCCGCGCAGGTAGGCGGAGAACTCCTCGCTCGCGCGCACCGCGGCCCGCGCCGTCTCCTCGCTCGGGTTCAGCTCGAACATGCCGGTGATCGCCGCCGACCAGGGCCGCAGCAGGGCGCGGTCGGCCGGCGGCACGCCGAGCATCTCGGCGATCACCGCGACCGGCAGCGGCTCGGCGACCCGCGCCAGCAGGTCGCCGCCGCCGTCCGCGTACAGCGACCCGATCAGCTCGCCGGCCAGCCGCTGCACGGTCGGCGCGAGGTCCTCCACCATGCGCGGCGTGAACGCCTTGGAGACCAGCCGCCGGATCCGGGCGTGCGCGGGCTCCTCCAGGTCGAGCATCCCCTCGCCGTTGAGCGTGGTGAACGGCTCGTGCTCCGGCGGCGGCGCCTGGCGGCCGAACTCCTCGTGCGTGAAGCGGTGCAGATAGGTGCGGCCGAGCCGGCGGTCGCGCAATAGCGCGCTGACGTCGTCGTGGTGCGGGATCAGCCACTGGTCGGTGGGCGCGAAGTAGTGCGCCCGGCCGGCCGCCCGCAGCGCCGCGTACGCGGGGTACGGGTCGGTGACGAAGGCGCCGTCCCAGGGCCGGAACAGGTCGGTGGGCGCACCGGGCACGGCGGGCGTGCCGGTGGGGCCGGGGGTGTGGTGCGTGGTCATGGCAGCTCGATCAGTCCGTGTTCCCGCAGGTAGTCCATTTGTGCGCGCACCGACAGCTCGGCGGCGGGCCACAGCGAGCGGTCGACGTCGGCGTACACGTGCGCCACCACGTCGGCGGCGGAGCGCAGGCCCGCCTCCACGGCGGTCTCGACCTGCGCCAGGCGGTGGGCGCGGTGGGCGAGGTAGAACTCGACGGCGCCGCGCGCGTCGTCGAGCACCGGGCCGTGGCCGGGCAGCACGGTGTCCACGCCGCCGTCCACGGTCAGCGCCTGAAGGCGGCGCAGCGAGTCCAGGTAGTCGCCGAGCCGGCCGTCGGGGTGGGCGACGACGGTGGTGCCCCGGCCGAGGACGGTGTCGCCGGTCAGTACGGCGCCGTCGGCGGGCAGGTGGAACGACAGCGAGTCCGCGGTGTGGCCGGGCGTCGGCAGCACCCGCAGCTCCAGCCCGCCGGTGGTCACCGTGTCGCCCGCGGTCAGCCCCTCGTCGCCGAGCCGCAGCGCCGGGTCCAGGGCCCGTACCGGGGTGCGGGTCAGCTCGGCGAACCGGGCCGCGCCCTCCGCGTGGTCGGGGTGGCCGTGGGTGAGCAGGGTCAGCGCGATCCGCTTGCCGAACCCCTCGGCGGTGGCGACCACGTTCACCAGGTGCGCCTCGTCCAGCGGGCCCGGGTCGACGACGACGGCCAGGTCCGAGCCGGGCTCGGAGACGATCCAGGTGTTGGTGCCGTCGAGCGTCATCGGCGACGGGTTGGGGGCCAGCACGCACAGCGCGCGGGCGATCGCCCATCCGCCGACGGCCGCCTGCGGGCGGCCCGGCTGCGCGGACGGCGCCGCCTGCGCGGACCTCCCGCCCTGCCCCGGCCGTCCCGGCCCGCCCGGCGGCGTCACCGCGGTCACCGGCCCTCACCCGCCGCGTCCGGCGCCCCGGGCGCGTCCACCGGCTTCCCGGACGGCGCGGGCTCCTCCGCCCTGCCGGACGCCGCTGCCTTCACGACCTTGGTGAACTCGTCGTGGCCCGGCCAGGTGAGCACCACGTCGCCCGCCTCGTCGAGTTCCGCCCGCGCGAGCACCGGCGCGAGGTCCCGCCCGGGGGCCGCGGCCAGGGCCGCGTCGGCGGTGCCGTACGGCAGCAGGTCGCGCAGCATCGTGATGGTCGGCGGCAGCATCACCATCTCGCCGGCGTGGTAGCCCGCGACACCCTGGCTGGGCGGGAGCCACACGGTGCGGTCGGCCTCGCCCGACACGTCGCGGGTGCGCTGGCCCTCGGGCAGGCGGGCCAGGAAGAACCAGGTGTCGTAGCGGCGCTCCTCGAACTCCGGGGTGATCCACCGGGCCCAGGGAGCCAGCAGATCGGAGCGCAGGACGAGCCCGCGGCCGGCGAGGAAGTCGGCGAAGCCCAGCTCGCGGGCGACCAGCGCCTGCCGGTCCCGCTCCCAGTCGTCGCCGGTGGTGTCGGCCACCACCGTGCCGTCCTGCGGCCCGGCGAGCAGCACGCCCGACTCCTCGAACGTCTCGCGGACCGCCGCGCACACCACCGCCTGCGCCCGCGCCTCGGGCACGCCGAGCGCCGCGGCCCAGTGCGCGAGTCCGGGCCCGGCCCAGCGGACCTCGCGCTCGTCGCGCGGGTCGACGCCGCCGCCGGGGTAGGCGTAGGCGCCGCCCGCGAAGGCCATCGAGGTGCGGCGGCGCAGCATGTGGACCAGCGGCTCGCCGCCCGGGCCGTCGCGCAGCAGCAGCACGGTCGCGGCCGCCCGCGGCGTCACCACGTCCAGCTCGCCGCGGGCCAGCGCCCGGATCCGCTCGGGCCAGGCCGCGGGGAAGGCGGAGCCGTCCATCGAGGTCATGTCCCGAAGGCTACCGGCTCGCCTCCCGGCGAGTCCGCCCCGCAAATCCCCGCAT
>WRCZ01000219.1 GCA_009783685.1 Actinomycetes bacterium | reverse complement strand
AGGCCGTGCACGACCTGGGCGAGCAGCACGAGCACGACGGCGGTGGCGACCCACCGCCACGGGTGGCGCAGCGGGATCACCCGCTGAGCGGTCGGGGCCGAGGGTTCCGCGGCGGGCGCGGGCGGCGCGGCGGATTCCGGCCCCGACTCGGTCGGCGGCGCGGTGCCGTCGACCACGGCGGGGAGTTGGGGTTCGGGCATGGGGGACTCCAGGCAGGCGTGACCGCGCCGTGGCGCGGCGGGCCGCGGCAGCACGGAGCGTCGTCCCGGTCGCTCGCGCGGCGGCGCGCCGCGGATCCGGGACGAAGGACGGGAGGAGGACAGGAAGCGACGGCCTCAGGGGGACGTCGCGGCGGGCCGGCGGCCGGGTGGGGCCGGAGCGGCGCGCCCGGGCCGGGAACGGCCGGCTGCGTCAGGCGGCCGGGCCGTGCGCCCCGCGGCTCGCGCCCGTACACAGGGCGCTGCACACGCGCAGCAGGTCGATGTGCCGGGCCAGGTACGCCGCGACGCGGCCGTGACGCCGCCATGCGGCCATCCCGGGACCTGCGTACATCGCGCCACCGTCACATTCCGGCTCCCGCGGGAGCCTCGCGCTTACCGAACCTGGGCCGGTCGGGTCCTCACCTGGGGCACCCCACCGCGACGGAGGGTTGCCGGCCAGCGAGCCAGGGCTTGTCGCTGACACTCATGACCGTTCTGCGCGGAACCGTAGGGCGCTCGCGGGAACCCTGTCAACGGCGGTGTCCGGCAGGCGGACAGCCGCGGAACGTGCGCCGCGACGGTGGGCGTTGTGCCTGCCGCGCCGCGGAGTTACGGTGAGGAGCAGGTCGACGGGGAGGTGACGCAGTGCGGGACACCGGCAGGCGGGCTCTCCCCGCCGTCGCACTCTTCTCCCGGCGGCACATCGACTTCGCGCGCACCGCCGGCGCGCTGTGTCCGGGCGCCTGACCGCCCCGGAGTCCCCTCGTGGCGGCGTCGTGCCGTCATCTGCCGCGGGCTGACCCCGCGGCACCGGCGCGCCGCCGACGACCGGGCCCGACGGCCGGTCCATCGCCCCGAACTCCCTTGCCCCTGCCCTGACGTCGCCGCCCCGGGTCCGCGTTGGTCCCGGTCCCGGCCCGTCCGGCATGCCCGCGCGCCCTCGGGGCGCCGGGCGTCCCCGAGTAGGAAGCGGTACGGCTCGTGTGCCCCTCCAGTCCCATGTCCCCAGCGTTCCCGGCCTCTTCGCCCGGTGCGGCCGCCCTCCGTCGCGCCGCGCCCCGCCCGCTCGCACTCCCTCACGCCCCACTCGCCGTCGTGGTCAACTCCCGTCGCGCACAAGGGCCGTGGTCGTGACCGTGGTCCGTATCGCACCGTCCCAGCCGCGCCCCGGCCGGCACGTGCCGCCCGGGCACACCGCCCCGCAGGCGCAGGCGCCGGCGTCCCCGGCCGAACTCCGGCGCGTGTTCGGCGCGTTCCCGACCGGGGTGACCGCCCTCGCCGCGCTGGTGGACGGCGCTCCCGTCGGCATGGCCGCCAACTCGTTCACCTCGGTGTCGCTGCACCCGCCGCTGCTGTCGGTGTGCGTCGCCCGCACCTCGGCCACCTGGCCGCTGCTCGCCGGCCGCGCCCGGCTCGGCGTCACCGTGCTCGGCGCCGGCCAGGAGCGCGCCTGCGCCCAGCTCGCCTCCCGCGAAGGCGACCGGTTCGCCCGGCTGGACTGGCACGCCACCGGTGACGGCGCCGTCCTGCTCCACGGTGCCTGCGCCTGGTTCGACACCAGCATCGAGCAGCAGGTCCCGGCCGGCGACCACGACATCGTCGTCCTGCGCATCCACGCCCTGGGCGCCGACCACACGGTCCCGCCGCTGGTCTTCCACGCCAGCCGCTTCCGGCAGCTGGCGGAGGCCGCCGGCGGCACCCGTGACACGCCCGCCCCGCACACCCCGCAACGCCTCACCACAACCGAGGAGACCCCGTGACCACGCACGCCGCAGACACCGACCGCACCGCCTTCGCCCGGGAATGGGAGGCATGGCACGCCCGCCACGAGGAGCTGCGGGCCGACCCGCACGGCTTCCTCGCGATCACCGCCCTGCACTGGCTGGACGCCACGCCGAGCCGCTTCGACGACGCACCGGGCGCCTGGTCGACGACCGCCGAGGGCACGGTCGTGGTCGAGCTCGCCGACGGCGAGGAACTCACCCTCGACGGCCAAGTGCTGCACGGCCGCCACGACTTCGGTGTCGTTCCCGAGCGCGGCAGCCTGTTCGCGGCGTCCGGTGACGCCGTGATCGAGGTCGCCAGGCGCGGCGGCCACGACATCGTCCGCCCGCGCCACCCGCAGCATCCCCTGCGGGTGGCGTACACGGGCACGCCCGCGTACGCGGCGGACCCGCGATGGGCCCGCACCGGCCGTTACCTGCCCTTCGACACGCCGCGCCCGACGACCGTGGGCGCGGCCGTCGAGGGCCTCCAGCATGTCTACGACGCCCCCGGGCAGGTCGAGTTCACCCTGGACGACGGCACCACGCACCGGCTGACCGCGTTCAACGGGCCCACGCCCGGCAGCCTGTTCGTGCTGTTCACCGACGCCACCTCCGGCGTCACCACCTATGCCGCCAACCGGTCGCTGGCCCTGCCCGTCCCGGACGAGGACGGACAGGTCGTGGTGGACTTCAACCGCGCCGTGAACCTGCCCTGCGCCTACACCGACCTGGCCACCTGCCCCCTCCCGCCCGCGGAGAACCGGCTGCCGGCGGCTATCGAGGCGGGGGAGCGGACCCCCCTCCCGGGCGACCCGGAACTCAGGCGGACGGTGTGACCGGGGACCGCACGCCGAGCCACTGCTCGGCGTCCCAGGCGTGGAACCGTTCGACCTCGGTGAACCCCAGCTTCGCGGCGAGCCGCATCGAGCCGGTGTTGGCGCTCTGGGTGGCGAGCACCACCGGCTCGCCGGGCAGGACGCCGTCGAACCAGTCGAGCGCCGCCGTGCACGCCTCGGCGGCGTAGCCGAAGCCCCACGCCCGCGGCAGGAACAGGTAGCCGAGATCGGCCTTCCCCGCGGCAGCCGGGCGGCGCTGCCCCGTCGCCCTCCTCAGGAGGATCTGGCCGATCATCGTCCCGTCGAGCTCGACCACGAAGCTGCCGGGCCACCGCTCGGGCACCTCGGGCAACTCGCGGTCGAGTTCGTCACGCGGGCGGGGGCCGCCGAGGTACGTGTGCACCTCTGGCGACGCCAGCAGGTCGATGAACGTCGCGCGGTCGCGGGCCTCGGACCCGCGGAGCACGAGTCTGCCGGTCCTGATCGGCTCGGGTGGCCAGGCGACGGGTCCCAGGTCTGACATGCGGGCAGGCTAACAGCCCGAACGGTGCAGGCCGTCGGCTCCTCGACGGGCGGCGGGGTCGAAGAGGGGTGTCTCTGCCGCCTCGTAGGGCAGGGCGGCGATGGCCTCGGCGTAGTAGCCGTCCAGAGTTCGCCGCTGGTGCGGCGTGTGGTGGCCGGTGGGCCGGGCGGACAACCGCGCCATCCGCTCGTCGTGCGCGGCGGTGATCGTCTCCGCGGTCGCCCGCCACTCGGTGTCGTCGGGGACGAGGACCAGTTCCATGCAGGGCGGGCAGATGCCTTCCGCGAGTGCGGCGGCAGCCCGGTCGTGGCCGTCGATGATCAGCCAGCCGTCCAGGAAGGAGATCCACCACAACAGGACCGGAGCCAGGGTGCCTTCGCGCGCGTGCTTGCGGAACGCCTTCACCCGCGGGGCATCCGGCGCGGACAGCGGGCGCAGCGGCAGGACGCCGTGCCAGCCGCCTCCGCAGAGCAGTTCCAGGGTGGTGTCCGGCCACTCCCGGACGAGGTCGGTGCTCCACGGGCCAGGAGGGAAGACCGCGTGGGCGGTGAGCCGCCAGCGCCCTCGGTGCAGCGGGCCGTGCGCCGTCTCCTCCAGCCACCGCGCGTAGCGGTGCGGCCAGTCAGGGCCGCGCCGCATGGCCGCTGCCGTCACGGGCGGCAGCGGGGACCGGTATCCGGGCCGGCGGCTCAGACGAAGATCGCGGCAGCACCCGTCGCCCTCCACGTCGCCCTGGACCAGCGGCTGTTCGCCCTGCCGGAGCACCCATCGGCTGCCGGTGACACGTTCGAAGCGCAGCGGGGGCGGCCCGGGCGGCCCCGGCGGTACGGCCAGGACGAGACCGCCGCCCGGCAGGATCTCCCGCGTTGCTCGGTTCATGCGAGCAGTGTGCGCAGGAGGGGGCTCACTCCGGCAAGCGGGTTGGTCCGCGGCATGCGCCGCCCGGCGCCCGCCGTGCCCTCACGCGCCGTCCCTCGGGCGATCCGGGATGTCCGGGAATCGACGCTTGATCCCGGGAAGCGGGTTTTCCGGCCGTCTCGGCGGAATGTTCGCCGCGCCGTTCGTTCGAGGCGAAAGGGACGATTCCTCTTCAAAGGTGCCGGTGGGACTCAGGACGATCGAGGACGAGGCAGCGCGGTGCGTTCCACGCCCCCAGGGGCGCGAAGGGCCCGCGCTGCCGACCGGACCTCTCCTCCGAACCGGGAAGGCAGTATGCATTTCAGTCCTCATGAACAGGAGCGCCTGCTCGTCCATGTGGCGGCCGGCGTGGCGCGGGATCGCAAGCAGCAGGGAATCAGGCTCAACTACCCCGAGGCGGTGGCGCTGCTCACCGCGCACGTCTACGAGCAGGCGCGGATCGGGAGAAGCGTCGGCCAGATCATGGACTCGGGCCGGGACGTGCTGACCCGGGACGACGTGATGGCCGGCGTGCCCGAGATGATCGACAACGTCCAGGTCGAGACGACGTTTCCGGACGGCACGAAGCTGGTGACCATCCACGACCCGTTCGACGCGCCGCGCGGAGAGGTCGAACTCCACCCGGGCAAGGTCGACTTCGTCGACGAGTCGGTGCCGCTGAACCCGGCCCTCGACGTCGTCGAGATCGAGGTGCACAACCCGGCCGACCGCCCGGTGCAGGTCGGCTCGCACTTCCACTTCTACGAGGCCAACGAGGAACTCGACTTCGACCGGCGGCAGGCGTACGGCAAGCGGCTCAACGTCGCGGCCGGCACGTCGGAACGCTTCGAGCCCGGCGACCGCCGGACCGTGGAACTGGTGGACATCGAGGGCGAGCGCAAGGTGTTCGGGCTGCGCGGGCTCGTCGGCGGGCAGCTCGCCGACCAGGCCCCGGACGAGCCGGAGGGCGAGGGGGCCGAGGACCGTGGCTGAACGTGCGAACACCGGGAACACCGGGAACACGAGCAGCAGGACGAACTCCCGCACGATCAAACGGGAGTTGTACGTCGACCTGTTCGGCCCGACGACCGGGGACGAGATCCGGCTGGCCGACACCGTGCTGCGCATCAAGGTCAGCGACGACTGGTCCGGCGGCCTGACCGGTGTCCCGCGGACGACCCGCCCGGCCGTTCCCGCAGCCGACGGGACGGGCGGGGAGAAGGTCAGCCCGCTGGTGAGCAGGAGCGGGCACGAGGTCGTCTTCGGCGGGGGCAAGGTGATCCGCGAGTCGATGGGCCAGTCGGCGCAGCACCGGGGCACGCGTGACGACGGTCCGCCCGACACGGTGATCACCGGTGTGGTGATCCTCGACCACTGGGGCGTGGTCAAGGCGGACGTCGCGATCCGCGGCGGGTACATCACCGCCCTGGGCAAGGCATTCAACCCTGAGACGATGCCCCGGATCCACACCGGGCGGGAGGACTGGCCAGAACCGGTCCGGCCCACGGATTTCGTCATCGGACCGGACACCGAGGTCATCGCGGGCAACGGCCGCATCCTGACCGCGGGCGGCGTGGACACCCATGTCCACTTCATCTGCCCCGAGCAGGTCGGCGAGGCCCTCGCCTCGGGGGTGACGACCCTGATCGGCGGGGGCACGGGACCGGCCGAAGGGTCCACCGCGACCACGGTGACCCCCGGCCAGTGGCACGTGGAGCGGCTGTTCAAGGCGCTCGACGGCTTCCCGGTGAACATCGGGGTGCTGGGCAAGGGCAACACCATGTCCCGCGACTCGATGGTCCACCAGGTGGAGGCCGGCGTGATCGGCTTCAAGATCCACGAGGACTGGGGTGCCACCCCGGCGGTCATCGACACCTGCCTGAAGGTGTGCGAGGGCAGGCACCATCCGGACGACGACGAGGCGGAGGGGCTGGAGTCGGACCACGTGCAGGTCGCCCTGCACGCGGACTCGCTGAACGAGGCCGGCTTCGTGCAGAACACCAGGGACGCCTTCGCGGGCCGCCCGCTGCACATCTTCCACATCGAGGGCGCCGGCGGCGGCCACGCACCGGACATGATCACCCTCTGCGGCGAGGAGAACGTCCTGCCCGCGTCCACCAACCCGACGCGGCCCCTGACGGTGAACACCGTCAAGGAGCACATCGACATGATGATGGTCTGCCACCACCTCAACCCGGAACTGCCGGCCGACCGGGCCTTCGCCGACTCGCGGGTGCGGCCCTCGACGATGGCGGCCGAGGACCTGCTGCACGACATGGGCGCCATCTCGATCATGTCGTCCGACGCCCAGGCCATGGGCCGCATCGGCGAGATGATCATGCGGACCTGGCAGACCGCGCACGTGATGAGGACGCGGTACGGCCAGCTGCGCGAAGGCACTGCCGAGGAGCAGGAGCACCAGCGGGCGCAGGCGGACAACTTCCGCGCCCGCCGCTACGTCGCCAAGTACACGATCAACCCGGCCATCGCGCACGGCGCCGACGACCTGATCGGCTCGGTGGAGAAGGGGAAGCTCGCCGATCTGGTGCTGTGGGAGCCGAAGTTCTTCGGCGTCAAGCCGCATCTCGTCCTCAAGGGCGGGCAGATCGCCTACGCGCAGGTCGGTGACGCCAACGCCTCCATCCCCACCCCGCAGCCCGTGCTGCCCCGCCCGATGTGGGGCGCCACGGGCAGCGCACCGGGCGCCAACTCGGTGAACTTCGTCAGCCCGAAGGCGACGGTCACCCAGGACGGACTGGGGATCGGCAAGTCCCTGTACCCGATCAAGGACACCCGCCGGGTGTTCAAGAAGGACATGGTCCTCAACAACGCCACCCCGGACATCCGGGTGGATCCGAACACCTACGAGGTGTTCATCGAGGACGCCTGCATCACCGAACTGCGGCGGCGCAAGGAGGAGCAGGCGCAGGCCGACGGCGAGCCGGACTGCCCCCGCCGGCCGTCCCCGACCCACTATGCGGCCGAACTTCCCATGGCCCAGCGCTACTTCATCTTCTGACCGCAGGGCGGGGACGACGCAGCCGGGCCGCCCGCGACAGCCGGACACCGCCCGTCGCCGTCCCCCCATGCACGTCCCCGCCACCCCACAGGAAAGGCACGGCTGCCCGCCATGAGCCCCACCGCCCTTCTCGTCCTCGCCGACGGCCGGTTCCCGGCGGGAGGCCACGCGCACTCCGGCGGTGTGGAGGCCGCCGTCGCCGCCCGGACCGTCCGCGATCCGGCCACGCTCTTCGCGTTCTGCCGCGGCCGCCTGCACACCGCCGGGCTCACCGCCGCGTCGCTCGCCGCCGCGGCCGCCGCGGGCTGCGAGCCGCTCGTCCTGGACGAGGCGGCCGATGCCCGCACCCCCTCGCCCGCGCTGCGCGCCACGTCCCGCAAGCTGGGGCGGCAGATGCTGCGGGCGGCCCGCGCGGCCTGGCCGTGTGCGGCCCTGGACCGGCTGGCCCGCGAACTGCCCGGCGGCGCCCACCAGCCCGTGGTGCTGGGCGTCACCGCCCGCGCGGCCGGCCTCACCGCGCCGGACGCCGCCCGGGCCTCGGCCGTCGAGAGCGTCACGGGCCCCGCGACCGCCGCGGTGCGGCTGCTCGGCCTCGACCCCTTCGACGCCACCGCGGTCGTCGCCCGCCTCTGCGACGACGTCGACGCCGTGGCCCGCCGCGCCGCCGACACGGCCGGCCGGGTCGCCGACGAGGGAGCCGGCGCCCTGCCGGCCGCGTCCGCGCCCCTGCTCGACATCACCGCGGAACAGCACGCCGCCTGGCCGACCCGCCTGTTCGCCTCCTGACCGCACCCCCTCGCCCGACGTTCCCGCAGACCACGAGGAAGTTCACGCCCATGCACCTCGACCACTCGCACGAGGGCCCCGGCGCCCTCTCCGCCGACGCCCACCGCCCCGACGGCACCCGCCGGGCACTGCGCATCGGCCTCGGCGGCCCCGTCGGCTCCGGCAAGACCGCCACGGTCGCCGCCCTGTGCCGCACCCTGCGCGACCGGCACGCGCTCGCCGTCGTCACCAACGACATCTACACCCGGGAGGACGCCGAGTTCCTGCTCCGTGAGGCCGTGCTGCCTCCCGAGCGGATCACGGCCGTGGAGACCGGAGCCTGCCCGCACACCGCCATCCGGGACGACATCTCCGCCAACCTCGAAGCGGTGGAAGCACTCGAGGAACGGCTCGGCCCCCTCGACCTGATCCTCGTCGAGTCGGGCGGGGACAACCTCACCGCCACCTTCTCCAAGGGCCTGGTCGACGCGCAGCTCTTCGTCATCGACGTCTCCAGCGGCGACGACATCCCCCGCAAGGGCGGCCCCGGCATCACCACCGCCGACCTCCTCGTCGTCAACAAGACCGACCTGGCGCCCCATGTCGGCGCGGACCTCGGCACCATGGCCGCCGACGCGGCCCACCGGCGCGGCGACCTGCCGGTCGTGTTCACCTCGCTCACCGGCGACGACGGCGTGCGGCCCATCGCGGAATGGGTGCTGCAACGCCTGGCCGCCTGGCAGCGGGGGACGGCACGGCCCGCACCTGCCGCCACCGCGAACTGATCGCCGTGGCACGCGACATGAGCACCCTCACCGGCGTCCGCACACCCGTACCCGTGCCGTCCCGCCCCGGCGCCTCCGGGGTCGTGGCCACCGCCCGGCTGCGCGCCGAGCACAACGGCTCCACCACCACCCTCCCGCTGCTCAGCGGCGACGGCCCCTTCCACCTCCAACGGCTGCGCCCCCGCGGCGCGGCGGCCCGCGTCGACATCATCGGCGCCATGAGCGGCCCGCTCGGCGGCGACCGCCTCGCCCTGCACGCCGACGTGGGCCCGCGCGCCCGTCTCGACGTGACCGCCGCCGCCTCGACCATCGCCCTGCGAGGCCCCGTCGAGGACGCCGCCACCTATGACATCCGGCTCACCGTCGGCGACGGCGCCACCCTGCGCTGGCTGCCGCAGCCCCTGATCAGCACCGCGGGCAGCAGCCTCCACCAGACGTGCACCGTCGACCTGGCCCCCACCGCCCGCCTCGTGCTGAGAGACGAGGCGGTCCTCGGCCGCACCGGCGAGACCAGCGGGAACCTGACCAGCCGTCTCGCGGTGCGCCGCGCCGGGCGTCCGCTGCTCGACCAGCACAGCGCGTACGGCAACCACCACCCCGGCT
>WRCZ01000218.1 GCA_009783685.1 Actinomycetes bacterium | reverse complement strand
GGTCGCGCTGCTGCTCGCGCTCAGCGAGGGCTCCGTGTGGGGCTGGGCCTCCGGGCGCGTGCTGGGCCTGCTCGGCGCCGCGGTCGTGCTGGCGGCGGGCTGGATCACGGCCGAGCGCCGCGCCGCGACCCCGCTGGTGGACCTGCGGATGATGCGCATTCCCGCGGTGTGGACCTCGAACCTGGTGGCCCTGATGGTGGGCGTCGGGATGTACGCGACGTTCGGCTTCCTGCCGCAGTTCCTGCAGACGCCCTCGCAGGCCGGCTACGGCTTCGGGGCGAGCGTCACCGCGTCCGGCCTGATCATGCTGCCGTGGCCGGTGACGATGTTCGCCGTCGGCGCCGCCTCCGGGCGGCTCGCGGCCCGGTTCGGCGCCAAGGCGCTGGTGGTGGCCGGCAGCCTGATCGCCGTCCCGCCGTTCCTGCTGATGGCCTTCGCGCACGACCACGTGTGGGAGCTGTGCCTGGCCACCGGCGCGCTCGGCGTGGGCTTCGGGCTGGCCTTCGCCGCGATGTCGAGCCTGGTCGTGCAGGCGGTGCCGGCCCACCAGACCGGCGTGGCGAGCGGCATGAACGCCAACATCCGCACCATCGGCGGCGCGGTCGGCGCGGCGCTGATGGCCGGCATCGTCACCGCCCGCACCGGTCCCGGCGGCCTGCCCGCCGAGTCCGGGTACGCCTGGGGCTTCGCGGCCCTGGCCGGCGCGACGGTGCTGGCGTTCCTGGCCGCGCTGCTCATCCCGGCCCGCGTCGGCGAGCAGGTCCTGCCGGAGCCGGTGCGCGGCGACGACCTGGAGCGCAGGGCCGGTACCGCGGCCCCCGCGAACGCGGTCGCGGAGGCGCCCGCGGGCACCGCGGGCGCGGCCGCCGGCACGGCGTCGCGGGAGGGCTGATTCCCAGCTCCCGCACCGCGGGGTGAGCAACCGGAGCCCGGCCCCGCCGGGCTCCGGTTGTGGACCATGAGGGTGACGTTGATGATGAATGTGTCCTATCAGCCACCCTTTCGCCCTATACCGCGAAGGGCAGCACCCGGGAGTGGATCATGGGCGGACATGTGTACCTGGCTTACGACTATCCCGTTCTCGGCGCCTTCTGGACGGCCATGTGGGTCTTCCTGTGGGTTCTGTGGATCTTCCTGCTGTTCCGGATCGTCGTCGACATCTTCCGGGACGACTCGATGAGCGGCTGGGCCAAGACCGGATGGCTGCTGTTCGTGCTGCTGCTGCCGTTCCTCGGCGTCTTCGTGTACGTCGTCGCCCGCGGCACCGGCATGGGCCGGCGCGAGCAGCACCACGTCGAACAGCAGCAGAAGGCGTTCGACAGCTACATCCGCAAGACCGCCGGCGCCCAGGACGGCGCCAGCCACGCCGACCAGCTCGACCGGCTGGCGCAACTGCGTGCCGACGGCACCCTGTCGGAGGAGGAGTTCCAGAAGGCCAAGCAGAAGGTGCTCTCCTGACGGATCGCCGGCCCGCACGGCCGGCGCACGCCCCGGGTCGGCCGGCCGCAAGGCCGGCCGGCCCTTCGTGTCACGCCGGGCGGGGCGCGGCCAGCCGGTAGCGGACGAACAGCACGGCCTCCACGTCGCCGTGCGGCGCGCTGTACAGGTGGGCCCGGTCCGCGCTCCAGGAGGCGTGCGCGCCGGGACCGGCCGTCTGCGGGGCCGCGGGATCGCCCACGACCGCGGTGCCGGCGAGCACCATCAGGTGCTCCTCGGTCCCGGGGATGTGCGCGGCCGACTCCTGGCGGGCCCCCGCCCGGATCCGGATCCTGAAGACGTCGGTGACCGCGTCGGCGTCCTCGAACCGCTCGGTGAGCACCGCGGTGACCGCCTCGCCGGAGATGCCGGCCCGTTCCGCACCCGGGGTGAGGACCGCGCTGAGCGGGAGGCCGGGACCGGGCGATCCGTGCGGGGTGCCGTCCTCGTCGGTGAGCACCGCGCTGAGCGCGATGCCGAGTGCGGTGGTGAGCGCGTAGAGGGTCTCCAGGGTGGGGTTCCTGCGGCCCGCCTCCAGTTCGGAGAGGGTGGCCTTGCCCGTGCCGGACTGCCGGGCCAGCGCGGACAGGCTCAGGCCGCGCTCCTCCCGCAGCTGCCGCAGCCGCCGGCCGACGCGTTCGTTCAGCTCCATGCCTCTCCCAGTCCCGCCTGCCCGCCGAACATCCGGCCGGTCAATGCCCGTTGACGGACGCACCGGGCCAAGCCTAGTGTTCCGCATACGGAACGTTCCGTAAACGGAACCCCAGCCGCCCGGAAGTGTCGGTGTCATGAAGGTCCTTGCGTCCCTGCGCTCCGCCGCGCCCGCGCCCGCCGTCACCGCGGGTCTGGTGACCGTGCTGGTCGGCGTCACCAGTTCCGCCGCCGTGGTGTTCAGCGCGGCCAGGGCGGCCGGCGCGGACGCCTCCGAGCTGGCCTCCTGGATGTTCGCCCTCGGGCTGGGCCTGGGTGTGACGTCCATCGGGCTCTCGCTGCGCTACCGCACCCCGATCGTGACCGCGTGGTCCACCCCGGGCGCGGCGCTGCTGGCCACCGGCCTGGTCGGGGTGCCGATGTCCCGCGCGGTGGGCGCGTTCCTGCTGTCGGCGCTGCTCATCCTGGTCAGCGGCGTGACCGGGTGGTTCGCCAGGGTCATGGACGCCCTCCCCGTCCCGCTGACCGCCGCGCTGCTGGGCGGGGTGCTGCTGCAGTTCGGCACCGACCTGTTCACGGCGATGCACGGCCGGTTCGCGGTGGCCTTCCCGATGTTCGCCGCCTACCTGCTCGCCCGCCGGCTGCTCCCCCGCTACGCGGTGCTGGCGGCGCTCGCGGTCGGGGTGGCCGCCACCACCGTCACCGGCGGCTGGCACACCGCGGGGCTGCGGCTGTCCGCCCCGGCGCCGGTCTTCACCGCTCCCGACCTCGACTGGCGGGTGCTGCTCAGCGTCGGCGTCCCGCTGTACGTGGTGACCATGACCGGCCAGAACCTCCCGGGCGTCGCGGTGCTGCGCAACTCCGGCTACGACGTGCCGGTCTCGCCGCTGCTCGGCTGGACCGGCGCGGTCAACGCGGTGCTCGCGCCGTTCGGCGCGTTCGGGCTGAACCTGGCGGCGATCACCGCGGCGATCTGCACGGGCGAGCAGGCCCACCCTGACCGGTCCCGGCGGTACCTGGCGGCGGTGTGGGCGGGTGTGTTCTACCTGTGCGTGGCCGCGCTCGGCGGCACCATCGGCGCCCTGCTGACCGCGATGCCGCGCGAACTGGTGCTGGGCATCGCGGGGATCGGGCTGCTGGGCACGATCGGCGGCTCGCTGCACACCGCCCTGGGCGACGAACGGCACCGGGAGGCCGCGGTGGTGACGTTCCTGGCCACCGCGTCCGGCATGACGCTGCTGGGCATCGGCTCGGCGTTCTGGGGGCTGCTCGCCGGAGTGTGCACCCTGCTCGCCGCCCGCCTGCCGGTCCCGGGGCGCCGCCCTCGTGCGCCCCGGCCGGGGCCGGAGCGGTCCGCGCCCGGGGACGAGGCGGGCGCGCCCGCGGTACCGGCGGGCTCGACCGGCTCCTGACGTCCCGAAAGCGGCACCTTCCCCGGCCGGCCTCACGCCTTCGGGCCCTTTCGGGCCCGGTGCCCGCGGGTCGATCGTGCCAGGTCCGCTGGTTCCCCGGGCCCCCGCGTTCCCTCCGGGCACCGGCGGACTCTTTGCCCATCACCCCCTGCCCGCCGCCACGCCGGCGGCGGGAACGGGGGACTCACCCGGCGTCGGTGCGGCGCCCCGGCACCACCAGCCCGTGCTCGTAGGCGAGCACGATCGCCTGCGCCCGGTCCCTGGCGCCCAGCTTGCCCAGCACCCGGCTGACGTGGGTCTTGACCGTCTCCGCGCTGACCACCAGCCGCTCGGCGATCTCCGCGTTGGACAGCCCCTCCGCGACCAGCCGCAGCGTGTCCGTCTCCCGCGGGGTGAGCGCGGCGAGGGCCGCCCCCGAGGCCGCGGCCTGCGGCCGCATCCTGACGAACTCGCCGATCAGCCGCCGGGTGACGGTCGGCGCGAGCAACGCCTCCCCGGACGCGACGACACGCACGGCGTCGAAGAGCCGCTCGGCCGCCATGTCCTTGAGCAGGAAACCGCTGGCTCCGGCGGCCAGCGCGTCGTAGACGTGCTCGTCGAGGTCGAAGGTGGTGAGCATGATGATCCGCGGTCCCTCCCCGGGCCGTCCGGTGATCCGCCGGGCCGCCTCGATGCCGTCGAGCACCGGCATCCGCACGTCCATCAGCACGATGTCGGGCCGCAGGGTGTCGCAGAGCCGGAGCGCGGCGGCGCCGTCGGCCGCGCTGCCGACCACCTCGAAGTCGGGCTGGCTGTCGAGCAGGGCGGCGAACCCGGCGCGGACGATGTCCTGGTCGTCGACCACCAGGATGCGCACCGGGGCCGCGCCGTCCGGCGGCCGGGGGGCGTTCATGCCGCCCGCCGAGCGCCGGCCGGGTCGAGCGGCAGCCGTGCCTCGACGACGAACCCGGTGAAGGGCCCGGGTCCGGCCGCCAGGGTGCCGCCGGCCATCGCGGTGCGCTCGCGCATGCCGATCAGCCCGTGGCCGCCGGCCACCGGCGTCCCGCCGGGCCCGCTGTCGCGGACCGTCACCCGCAACTCCTCGTCCGCGTAGTGCAGTTCCACGTCCACCGCGGAACCCGGGGCATGCCGGCGGGAGTTGGTCAGCGTCTCCTGTGCGATGCGGTAGGCGGCCAGTTCGACGCCCGGGTCCAGGGGCCGGACGGTGCCGCGGACGGTGAGCCGGACGACGGTGCCGGTGGCGTCGCGGGCCTGGTCGACCAGGGCGAGCAACTGGTCGAGGCCCGGCTGCGGCCGGCGCGCCGGGCGGGGGCCCGGCCGGCGGCGGTCCGCGCTCACGGGCCGGCCGGCGCGGTCGTCGTGGCCGACTCCCAAGTCGTCCTCGCGCAGCACTCCGAGGAGCCGGCGCATCTCGGTCAGCGCCTCGCGTGCGGTCTCGCCGATCGCCAGGAGCTTCGCGGCGCCCTCGGGCGGCAGCCCCGGCGTGGTGAGCCGGGCCGTCTCGGCCTGGACCGACAGGGCGCTGATGTGGTGGGCCACGATGTCGTGCAACTCCCGGGCGATCCGGGTGCGTTCGCCGCGTGCCGCGTGCTGCAGCAGGGTGTCGGCGTACGCCCAGTCGGCCGCCGCCCGGGCCGCCGCGGCCTGCCGGGACCTGCGGAACGCGCCGAGCGCCGCCACTGCGGCGGTGCCGGCCAGCATGCCGACGGCCAGCGGCTTGCCGCCCGGCCGGCCCGCCCCCGCGCCGACCGCGTAGGCCACGAACGGGACGGTGGCCAGCAGGGCGATCACCGGTTGGCGGCGCAGGCCCAGCAGGAACAGCACCGCGGCGAGCGCGGCCAGTCCGGCGAACGCCGGCAACTCCCCGCTGAGCGGGGCCAGCAGCACGGCGGCGGCGATCGCGGCGGCGGCGGGCACCAGGTGGGAGCGGACGAACGCCAGCGGCACGGTCGAGCCGAGGGCCAGCGCCAGCATGCCGGCGATCGTGCTGGAACCGCCCCGGGCCGGGCCCACGCCGCTCACGGCGACCGCCGCCTGCGCCAGGCCCAGCGTGCCCAGCGTCGCCGCCGCGACGAGTGGCAGGTCGGGGGCGCCCGCGGCCCGGCGCAGTGCCGCCGCACAGCGTCCGGCCAGGGGCTTCGGCGGCGGCATCGGGGTCATCGGGCCATTATCCGCAGTGGTTCCGGCAGGTCGCGTCCCCCGCGCGGGGGATGGCGGGGGCGGCGAGGACTCCCCGTGCGCGGGACGGCAGCGGCGGTCGCCGTCAGTAGCGTCGAAGCCATGACGGAGTGGACGATCGCGGTCAGCGATCTCAGCAAGACCTACGGGAACACGGTGGCGGTGGACTCGCTGTCCTTCACCGTGCGGCCAGGGACGGTCACCGGTTTCGTCGGGCCGAACGGCGCCGGCAAGTCGACCACCCTGCGGATGATGCTGGGCCTGGACACGCCGGACGGCGGCAGCGCGCTCATCGGCGGCCGGTCCTACCGGGAGTTGACGGACCCGCTGCGGTCGGTCGGCGCGCTGCTCGACGCGGAGGCGGTCCATCCCGGCCGCCGGGCCCGCGCCCATCTGCTGTGGCAGGCCCGCTACAACGGGCTGCCGGCCGGACGGGTGGACGAGGTGCTCGACCTGGTCGGGCTGGCGTCGGCGGCGGGCAAGCGGGCGGGCGGGTTCTCGCTGGGCATGCGCCAGCGACTGGGGATCGCCGGTGCGCTGCTCGGCGACCCGCGGGTGCTGATCCTCGACGAGCCGGTGAACGGCCTCGACCCGGACGGCATCCGGTGGATCCGCGGCCTGCTCAGGTCGCTGGCCGCGGAGGGCCGCACGGTGCTGGTCTCCAGCCACCTGATGAGCGAGCTGCAGGACACCGCCGACCATGTGATCGTGATCGGCCGCGGGCGGCTGCTGGCGGACACCGCGGTGGACGCGCTGCTCGCCGCGGCGTCCGGCGACCGGATCGTGCTGCACACCTCGCGCCGGACCGAGGCCATGACGGTGCTGGCCGCGGCCGGTGCGACCGTGTCGGTGCTCGGCGCCGACGCGCTGACGGTCTCCGGGCTGCCCGCGGAACGGGTGGCGGCCGAACTCAACGGCGGCGCCGTGCCGTTCTCGGCCCTCGCCCCGCACCGCGCCTCGCTGGAAGAGGCGTATCTGGACCTGACCCGCGACGCCACGGAGTTCCGGGCGCACGGGCACGACGCCGAGGAGATCCGCCCGTGACGACGTCGACGACCTCCCTGCTGCGGGCCGTGCGGGCCGAGTGGGCCAAGCTGCGGTCCGTGCGCAGCACCGGCGCCGCACTGCTGGCCACCGTCGCCCTGGTGGTGCTGATCGGGGTGCTCACCGCCGAGGGGGGGCACACCAGTTACGGCGGCCCGGCCCGCATGGACGGCTTCGCCTTCGTCCACCGGCCGGCCGCCGGCGACGTGACGGTGACGGCGCGGCTCACCGGGCAGGCGGACAGCGCCCCGTGGGCGAAGGCCGGGCTGATGCTCAGGTCCGGCACGGCGGGCGGCGCGCCGTCCGTGTCGCTGATGCTCACTCCCGGCCACGGCGTGCGGATGCAGGCGCGCGGCGGGACCGAGGAACTGACCGGCAGCGGCCGGGCCGCGGCCCCGTACTGGCTGCGGCTGTCCCGCTCCGGCCACGAGGTGACGGGCTGGGAGTCGGCCGACGGCCGCACCTGGCGGAAGGTGGGCACCGTTCCCGACACCGGGCTGCCCGCGACCGCGGAGGCCGGGATGTTCGTCGCCTCGCCGGAGACCGCCACGTCGCACTGGGCGGGCCCGGGCAAGGTGGTGGGCGCCGCGCGTGCCACCACCGGCCGCGCGGTGTTCGACCAGGTGACCGCGACGTCGGCGGCCGCGGCTCCGGCCGCCTCCGGCGCGGACGGCTGGCAGCTCACCGACGTGGTGCAGCCGCCCGGGCCGCCGGGGACGCAGCCGGTGGCCGCCGCGTCTGGCACCCTGCACCGCACGGGCCGGACGTTCACCGTCACCGGAAGCGGCGACCTCGGCTCCCCCGGGGTGGGCGGGGTCGGCCAGGACGGGCAGGAGGACACGGTCGCCTCGACGCTCAGCGGTGTGCAGATCGGCCTGTTCGCCGTCATCGCCCTCGGCGTGCTGGCGATGACCTCGGAGTACCGGACCCGCACCATCCGCACCACGTTCACGGTCAGCCCGCACCGCGGGCGGGTGCTCGCCGCCAAGGCGGTCGTGGTGGCGGCCGGGGTCTTCGCGGCCGGGCTGGTCGCCTGCGCGGTCTCCTACGTCGTCTCCCTGCCGATCCAGCGCAGGAACGGCTACGGGCCGCCGCTCTTCACCCAGCGGTCGCTGACCGATCCTCTGGTACTGCGCGCGGTGGTCGGCACCGCCGCCTTCCTGGCGCTGATCGCGCTGCTCAGCCTGGCGGTCGGGGTGATCGTGCGGCGGACGGCGGCGGCGGTGATCCTGCTGTTCACCGTGCTGGTGGTGATCCCGCTGGTGGCCCAGGTGACCTCGGTGGGCGCCGATCTGTGGGTGGGCCGTACGACGCCCGTCGCGGGCGCGGCGATCCGGCAGACGCAGCCGCTGTTCGAGAACGCGATCGGGCCGTGGCAGGGCCTCGGGGTGCTCGCCGCGTACACGGCGGTGGCGCTGGGCGCCGCGTTCTGGCTGCAGCGGCGGCGTGACGCATGAGGCGCGCGCTGCACGCGGAGTGGACCAAGCTGGTGAGCGTGCCCGGCCAGTGGTGGACGCTGCTCGCGGTCACCGGGGTGATGGCGGGCGCCGGGGCCCTGGTGGCCGTCACGCAGCGGCCCCCCACCTGCCCGCCGGGTGGTCCCGGCTGCTCGGCGCCCGACACCACGGCGCTGATCCTGTCGGGGGCGTATCTGGCCCAACTGGCCGTGCTGGCCGTCGCGGTGACGGTGGTGTCGAGCGAGTACCACCCGCGGGTGATCCTGCTGACGCTCGCCGCGCAGCCCGGACGCGGCCTGGTGCTCGCCGCGAAGGCCGTGGTGGGGACGGCGGCGGTGCTGGCCACGGCGCTGCTGGGGGTGGCAGGCGCCCTGGTCGCCGGCCGCCAGGTGCTGCTGGCCCGCGGGTTCACCGGGCAGGGCGGCCGGGGGCCGGCCGCGCTGTCCGACCCCGCGGTGCTCCGGGCGGCGCTGGGCACCGTCCTGTATCTGGGCCTGGTCGCGGTGCTGTCGCTGGGCGCGGCCTGGATACTGCGGTACCAGGCCGCCGCTGCCGGGGCCGTCGCGGCCCTGCTCTACGGCCCGTTCCTGGCGGCGCGGCTCATCCCGATGCCGGACCGGGTGATGCACGCGGTGCAGGACGCGTCGCCCATGTCGGCGGGCCTGTCGGTGCAGTCCCTGGTGCCGGGGGCGGGCACCGCACCGATCGGCCCCTGGTCCGGGCTCGCCGTCCTCGCCGGCTACGCGGTCGCCGCCCTGGGCACGGGCTGGCTGCTGCTGGTCCGGCGGGACAGCTGACCCGGCGTCCGGCCGTCCCGGCGGTGTCCGCCGGGGCGGCCCGCAGCGCGATGAGCGGGGCGATGGGGGTCAGCCGGTCGGTCGGTCAGTCGGTCAGTCGGTCAGTCGGTCAGGGCCTCGAACGCCTTGACCAGACGCCGCTGATGATCGCTGACCTGGTAGTACGACCCCAACTTGTAGTACTCCTTCTCCGCCGACAACGCCAGACCGTAGACCAACGCACGCCGCTCGTAATCGAACGGCGCGTTCGTCGCGTACTTCCACATCTGACTCACCTCCGGCTCCGACATCGTCGGCGTCGTCGTCGGATCCGTCGTGATCACCGCAAAACAGATCCGCTCGATCCGCGACGACTCCCAACTCAACGTCGGATAGATCGC
>WRCZ01000217.1 GCA_009783685.1 Actinomycetes bacterium | reverse complement strand
GGCGGGCGGCCGCGGCGGAGATTTCGGCGGGCCTCGGCGTGGACGGCCCGAGCCGAGGCACTGTCGGGCACAGGGCTCGTGGAAGTGCTCAATCCGGCCGATGCCGGGCTGAGTTGGGTGGGGATGGGACTGGCCCGGTCCGGCGGGATGCCCGCCGCCGCGCGGCATCCACAAGGTGGCGAAAGCGAGAGAGCCCCGGGTTTTCGCCCGGGGCTCTCTTGGTGCCGCTTCAGGTGGCGGCCTCGGCCCCCCTCGGGCCGTCCATGGTGATCCGGCGGTCAGCAGGCTGCCCGGGTCAGGGTGAGGTCCTGGACGTTCGCCCGGGCGCCGTTGAGGGGGAGGCTGGGGACCGCCTCGGGGGTCCAGCCGTCGGCGGTCGCGGTGAGCTGGACCGGGCCCTCCCGCTGGTCGATCCACAGCGCGTAGTGGCCGTTCGTGTCGGTGGTCAGGGCGGTCCTGCTGTGGCGGCCGGTGACGAACACGCTCGCACCGGGCAGCGGGGCCGTGGATCCGTCACAGGCCGTCGCGGTCACCGTGCCCATCACCTTGGTCCAGGACGCCGGCGGGTTCACCTTCATGGTGACGCCCACCGTCTGCTGTCCGTACGGCGTGTCGGAACGCACCAGCACCGCCGCGGAGTAGGCGCCGGGCTGGCTCACCCCACCCGCGTCGGCGCGGACCGGCACCACCACGCTTCCCTTGACCGGCACCGTCACCGACGTGGTGCCGGGCGACATCCACGACACGTCCCGGTCGCTGCCGCAGTCCGTGTAGCCCGGCAGCGTCTCCACGAACGGCGAGTACGAGCCGTACGACTGCGCGCCGCCGATCTTCACCAGGCCGCACGCCATCGCGCCGCGCGTCAGCAGGTTGACCGAGTCCGGCAACGCCGACCAGGAATCGGACACGGGGTCGTAGGCGAAGCCCTTGTTCGTGCTCAGCCCGGCATTGACGCCACCGGAGATCATCAGCTTGCCGTTCGCCACCGTGGAGCCCATCGCCCACAGCGCCATCGGCACCTGCGCCCGCGGGGTCCAGGTGTTCGCGCCCGGGTCGTACGCGTACGTCGCCGTCGACACCTTGCCGAAACTCTGCTGGCCGCCGGCGCAGTACACGATCCCCTCGATCGCGCCGCACCCCAGCCACGACTCCGGCGTCGGGTAGTCCGGCAGCCGCTGCCAGGTGTCACTCGCCGGGTCGTAGCGGAACACCCCGCTCGTACCGCAGAAGGCCCGGCTGGCGCAGCCACCCACCACGTACAGCCGGCCGTCCAGCACCGTCGCGGCGGCGTCGGCCATCGCAACCGGGATGGGCGCACCCGTCGACCAGGTGTTGGTGGCCGTGTCGTAGATGTCCAACTCGCCGGTGAGGGTCTGGCCGTCGGCCGTCGCGCCGTCCACGACGTAGAACTTGTCGCCGATGAAGGCGCCGACGCCCTCTTCGCGCGCCGTCGGCTCGCTGGCGATCTGGCTCCACGCGCGCGTACCCGGGTCGTACACATAGCTGTTGGCGAGCGGCGAGCCCTGCGAAGAACGCGACGTTCCGCCGAAGGAATAGATCTTTCCGCCGTACGCGCCGGCCACGTTGTCCCGGATGTCGATCGGGTAGTCCGGCAGCGACGACCAGCCGGCTGCCGGCGGGGAACCCAACCCCGACCAGGGCTCCTTGGGCCGGCTCGCGATCTTGAATCCTCCCGGCCGCTCGGCCAGCGTCACCCGCACCGGAGCGGTCCCGGTGTTCGTCAGCCTCATGGGCACCGTGTCGGAACCGCCGAGCGCCGGTGACGCCGTCAGCGCCGGCGCGACCTGGATCCGCCCGGTGGGCAACGCGAAGTCGACAGCGGTGAGTTGGTCCGACGTGACCGCGGCGGACCGCCGCAGGTCGTGGTACTGCAGCTTCGACCCGGTGAACGTCTGGCTTCCCTGCCCCGGCGCGAACACCGCGTACCAGCCGTCGGTGTCGGACGTGGTGCTGCCCGACGGACCCGCGACCTGCGCCCCGCCCACCGGCGCACCGGTGTTCGCGTCCGTCACCCGGCCGGCGACCATGCCGCCCGGGACCGCGGCGCAGCTGCGGTCACCGATGTACACGTCGTCGATGGCCCACCAGCGTCCCGCCGTCACATCCGGGCTCGTGTAGTAGTGGAACCGCACCCGCACGTGCGCCTGGTGGGCCGCCATCGGGACGGGGACGTTCACCCGCTTCGGGCCCGCGTCCAGCAGGTTGTCACGCCACACGTTGGTCCAGGTGGTGCCGCCGTCGATCGACACGTCCACGTCGCCGATGCCCGACGGCACGGTGTAGTTCCACATGGTGAAGTCGTTGGCGAAACCGACGGACGGCGCGTCGAGCCCGCTGAGGTCCACCACGGGCGACACCAGCGAGGAGTCCTCCGCCTGCCACGTGTAGTACTCGTCGTCCATGACCGCGAACCCGCCGGTGCCACCGGTGTGGTTGCCGACCTTGCCCGGGTCGTCGAACCGCCACACCCAGCCCTGGCCGATCCCGTCCTGCACCGTCCAACCCGCGGGCGTCGACGCGGAGTCGAAGCCCTCGATCAGACCGTGCGTCGCGTACGCGTACCCCGGCGCGCGGCACGCGTCCGCGTCGACGGCCAGTGCGACGTCGGCCGTCGTGCCGGTGACCGACTCCGTGACGCCGCGGTAGCCGGGGGAGCCGACGCTCAGGTCGTAGGAGGCGGCCGCCGGCACCACCAGCGAGTACCGTCCCGTCACCGGTGACGTCTGCGCGCTCACGTCGCCCACCGACACGGTGGCCCGCAGCGGCCAGCCGTGCGCGCCGCCGTCCTTCACGACGCCGGTCAGCGTCACCGTTCCCTCGGCATGGGCCGTGTCCGCCATCGAGAACATGACGAGCATGCTGCAGAACACGGACAGCAGGGCGATCAATCGCTTCATTCTCAACATCCCGTCTGGGCCAGCGTGAGGTTGGCGACGGTCGTCCGGCCGGCCTGCACCTTGGCCGACACCGTCGTCGGGAACCATCCGTTCGCCGCTGCCGTGACCGACAGCGTGCCGTTCGCCCGGTCGAGCCACAGCGTGAACTTCCCGTTGGCGTCGGTGCGGAGCGTGTAGCTGCTGACCTTGCCGTTGACCGCGACCGTGGCGCCCGGCAGCGGAGCGGACCCGCCCGCGCAGGACCTGCCCGTGACCGTGCCGGTGATCTCGCCCCACGTGGACGGGGGAGTGACCGCCATCGTCACGCCCACCGTGCCCGTCGCGTAGGGCGTGTCGTTGCGGACGTCGAGCACCGCCGAGTAGGTGCCGGGCTGCGTGACCGCCGCGGCGTTCAGGGACACCGTCACCGTCATGCTGTCCCCGGGCTGCAGCGTCGTACCCGTCCCGGTCGCCGACATCCACGGCACCGGATCGCCCGTGTCGCAGGCCGCGTAACCCGGCAGCAACTGGGAGGACTTCGTCGGCGCGGAGGTCGCGTTCAGGCCGCCGACCGCGTAGAAGCCGCAGGTGCTCGCCGACCCGTACACCGCCTCGTTCGCGTTGGGCAGCGCCGTCCAGGCGTTCGTCGCCGGGTCGAACGCGAAGCCCCGGTTCGTCACCACCGTGCTGTTCGACGTCACCCCGCCCGAGACCATCAGCCGGCCGTCGGACACCGTGTACGCCATGCCCCACAGGTCGATCGGCAGACTCGCCAGCGCCGTCCAGGTGTCGGCCGCCGGGTCGTAGACGTAGGTCTTGGTGCCCGGACCGCCGCCGTTGTCCGACGCCCCGCCCGCGCAGTACAGCTTGCCGCTGATCGCACCGCAGGCCAGCCACGACGCGTTCACCGGATAGTTCGCCAGCTGCTTCCAGGTGCGCGCCACCGGGTCGAAGCGCTGCACGAACTTCTTGCCGCACGACGACTGGCAGCCGCCGACCACGTACAACGTGCCGTCCAGCACGGCCGTTCCGGCCGCGGCGACCGGGTTGGGCATCGCCGGACCCGACGTCCACGAGTTGCTCGACGGGTCGTAGACGTCCATGTCACCGCGGACCTGGCTGGACCGGGCCCAGCCGCCGGCCACGTAGAAGGTGCCGCCGACGAAGGCCGCCGACGGGGCCGCCCGCGGGTTGGGCATGTCCGCGATCGCCCGCCACGCCCCGGTCGCCGGATCCAGCGCGTAGCCGCCGCGCGTCGTGCCGAGGGGCGAGTCACCGCCCACCACGTACACCGTTCCGTCGTGGTAACCCGCCGCGGCGGAACCGATCGTGGACGGGTAGTCGGCCACCGTCGTCCACGGCAACGCGTCCGGGGACGCCGTGGCCGACGTGTTCGGTGCGGACCCGGCTCCCGCACGCGCCTGCCCGGCGGACTTGCCCGAGGAGCCGGCCTTGGCCGGGAGTCGCGGCGAGAAGTGCCCCTTGCGTTCTTGCAGGGCCGCGCCGCCCCCGGTCGCCATCGGCGCGGTGCCCACCGGCGACTCCGCCAGGTCGACCGTCGCCGGAGCCGTGCCGTTGTTCGTGATCGTCACCGTCTTCGTGGCCGAACCACCCAGCGGCGCAGAGGCGTTGACCCCGGTCTGGGCGATCGACAACCGGCCTGCGGCGAGCGAGAAGTCCACCGCGTTCGTGGTGTCCTGAGCGACCGTCGCGGTCCGCTCCTGGGTCGTGTACCGCGAGGACGCGGCGCTGAACGACTGCGCACCCGGGGCGGAGAACCGCCAGTAGGAACCGTCCGCGGCCGACGCCGTCGAGCCGGACACGCCCGCCGCCGTGACGGTGGCGCCCGCCAGCGGGGAGCCGGTGTTGCGGTCGCTGACGTGGCCGAGGACCAGGCCGCCGGGCTGCTCGGCGCACACCCGGTCGCCGACGATCACGTTGTCCACCTGCCACAGGTAGTCCAGGCTCGCCCGGTAGTGGAACCGCACCTTGACGTCCGGCTTGCCCGCGGCCGCCGGAATCGGCACCGTCACCTGCGACTTCAGCAGGCTTGCGGTGGTCTGCCGCCACGCGTTGGTCCAGGTCGTGCCGCCGTCGACGGAGTAGTCCAGGTCGGCGACGGCGCTCCCGAAGGTGTCGTAGTCGGTGTTGAACCACACCGCCGGGGTGCTGGTCCCGCTCAGGTCCATCGGCGGGGAGACGAGCGAGGTGTCCTGGGGGCCGTCGCCGTAGCCGAGCGAGTACACGCCCGCGTAGCCGCCGCTGCTCCCCGTCCGGTTGCCGGATCCCGTCGGGTCCCCGAACTTCCAGACCTCGCCGTTGCCGGCGTTGTCCTCCACGGTCCAGCCGTCCGGCGCCGTCGTCCCGTCGAACGTCTGCTGGTCGATCGTGCGCGTCGTTCCGGCCGCGTAGCCGGGCGCGGTGCACGCGTACGCGTCGATCGGCACGCTGAAGTCCGCAGTCCTGCTCGACGTTCCGACCGCCAGGGACTCCGTCCGGGCGGTCATGCCCGGGTAGTCGCCGGAGACGTTCACCTGGTAGGTCGCGCCGGCCGGCAGCGACATGGAGTAGTGCCCGGTGACCGGGTCGGTGTGGAACGTGCCGTCCGGCATGCCGGCCACGGTCAGCGTCGCCGCCAGCGGCCAGCCGTGGCCGGAACCCTCGGCCACCGTGCCGCTCACGGTCTCCCGGGGCTGGGCGTTCAACGCGAAGTCCTGGGTGGCGGTCGCGCCGTCGGCCACCGTGACGGCACGGTGCTGCGTGTCGTAACCGAACCGGGTCGCGGACAGGTCGTAGTCGCCGACCGGCACCGTCAGGTCGAACTGCCCGCGCTTGTCGGTGGTGTCCGCCGCCTTGCCCGCGGTCACCGTGGCGCCGCTGACCGGTTGGCCGGTCGCCGCATCGGTGACGGTGCCGGTCAGGTCACCGTGCGGGCCGAGGGGTTTGAACGCGGAAACGCCGTTGGGGGTGCCGAGTCCGGTCGGTCCGTCGTAGCCGGGGCCGGCGGTGCACAGGTACGACGGGGAGCAACTCCCGTTGGTGCCCTGGGTCACGTCGTTCAGCGCGCCGCTCTGCTCGTACGCGTAGGACGCCGGGATGTCGCCCGACCCCGGGCGGCCGGCCAGCGCGTACACGCCGGCGATCACCGGCGCGGCCAGGCTGGTGCCGCCCACGGTCATCCAGCCGGCCTGCTGGAACGAGTCGAAGACGGCCAGGCCGGTGTCCGGGTCGGCGACCGCCGACACGTCCGCGATCGCGCGCATCGGGCATCCGGTGTCGTTCTGCCAGGCCGGCTTCGGGTCGTAGGCCGAGCAGCCACTGCCCGGTCCGCCACCGTGGCTGTCCCACACCGACTCGGTCCAGCCCCGGCCGGTGCCGGGGTCGCGCAGCAGCGACGTGCCGCCCACCGACGTCACGTACTGCGACGCCGCCGGGTACTCCGTGCCGTACCGCGAGTCACCGGAACTGGCGACGATCGCGGTGCCCGGGTGGTCGAAGTACTGCGCGTCGGCGTCGAGTTGGGTCGGATCCTCGGAGCCGCCGTAGGAGTTCGACACGACCTCCGCTCCCTGGGCGACGGCCTGATCCACCGAGACGCCGAGGTTGGTCATGGAGTTGTCGTCGGCCTCGACCAGCAGCAGGCGGCAGTTCGGGCAGGCCGCCGAGACCGCGTCGAGGTCCAGGGAGATCTCCACCGCCCAACTCGCGTCGGTCTGCGGGTAGTCCGTGCCACCGCGCTGGTCGACCTTGTGGAAGCAGCCGTTCTCGGTGGTGCAGGCCGGCAGGCCGTACTGGGCGCGGTAGGCGGCCAGGTCGGTCTCGGCCGTCGGGTCGTCGAAGGCGTCGACGATCGCGACGGTCATGCCGTCACCGCCGGACGCCGGCAGGTTGTAGGCGGACTGGATGTCGCTCGGCCCGTATCCGGCGGGTGCCGCCCCGGCGGCCTTCGGTGTCATGCCGCTGCGCTGGTGCACCACGGACAGGCACTGCATCTCCCCCTTCTTCGCCGGCGCGGAGCACACCTGTCGGGTCTGCCCGTCCGTGGACGGCGCGGGGGAGGCCGCCGGTGCCGCGATCGCGACGGCCGGGACGCCGGCGGCGGTCAGGGCGGCGACGACCACGGTGATGATCGAACTCGCTAGGCGCATGGAGGGACTGGACCATGGAGGGCCGAGTGCGATGATGCGTAGGTACTACTGAATTTTGGGTGCGAGGGCCCGGAGGTGCGGATGCAGGGATCCCCTTCCGGCTTCGTCGGACGATCCCGCGAGCTGGCGGTTCTGCGTCAGGCCCTCAGGTCCACCCCGGCGATCGTCGTGGTGGACGGCGAGGCGGGTATCGGCAAGTCCCGGCTGGTCGCGGAGGCACTGGCCGGGCTGAACGACATCCGCCAGCTGCGCGGCGGTTGCGAGCCGGTGCAGGAGCCGTTCCCGCTGGGCCCGGTACTGGACGCGGTGCGCGGGCACGCCGACCGGCTGCCGGCGCCCGGACGGCTCAGCCCGGTCGTCGGGGCCCTCGTACCGTACCTGCCCGAGATCGCCGCCCGGCTGCCGCCCGCCCCGCCGCCGCTCGGTGACCCGCCCGCCGAGCGGCATCGGCTGTTCCGGGGCGTGCTCGCCCTGCTCGACAACATCGGGCCCGCGGTGCTGGTCCTGGAGGACGTGCACTGGGCCGACGCCGGGACGTGCGAGTTCGTGGCGTTCCTGGCCGCCCGGGTGCCGCCGCGGCTGGGGCTGGTGCTGACGCTGCGCAGCGAGGACAGCGCGGACCTGCCGATCTGGGAGGCGCTGGCCCGGGCCGGGGCCACCCGGCGGATCACCCTGGAGCCGCTGCACCGGGTGCAGGTCGGCGAGCTGGCCCGCCAGTTGCTCGGATCGTCCGGCCTGCCCCGGGGCTTCGTGACCTCGCTGGTCGAGGCGACGGCGGGCATCCCGTTCGTGATCGAGGAGGTGCTGCGCGGCGGGCCGGACCTCTCCGCGGGGCTGCCGGTGCCGACGGCGCTGCGCGATCTGCTGCGGGCCCGCTGGGCGACGCTGGACGACGACGACCGCGAGGTGCTCAGCGCCGCCGCCGTGCTGGGCACCACGCCCGACGAGGCGCTGCTGGTCCGGCTGATCGGCGATCCGGCCCGGGTGGCGAACGCGCTGAGCCGCGGACTTTCGGCCGGGCTGCTGCACGAGCAGGACGGGCAGTGCCGGTTCCGCCACGCGCTGGCCTGGCAGGTCATCCACGAAGGGCTGCCGCCTCCCACCCGCCGGTGGCTGCACCTCCAGGCCGCGCGGCTGCTGGACGAGGGCGAAGGACCGCGCCCGGTGGCCCGGCTGGCGCACCACTACCGCCAGGCAGGCGCGACGGCGCAGTTCGTGCGGAGCGCCGAGGAGGCGGCCGAGCTGGCCGTGTCGCACGGCGACGACGCCACCGCGGCGGACTTCCTGGTGTCGGCCATGCAGGTCCCCGCCCTGCCGGACGCCGAACGGGTGCGGCTGGCGGGCATGCTGGCGCGTGCGGCGGTGGACGGGCTCGCGCACTCGACCGCGGTCCCCGTACTCACGGACCTGCTCGCCGGCCACGACGTGCCGGCCGCGGCGCGCGGCGAACTCCAGTTCATGCTCGGGCGGTTGCTGCGCCAGCAGGGCGAGGCCGAGTCGGGCTACCGGGAGATCGAGCGCTCGGTGGACGAGCTGGGCGACCGGCCGGACCTCCAGGCCAGGGCGCTGGCGATCCTGGCGGTTCCCGATCTCGTGGTGGACCGCCCGATCGAGGTGCACCTGGCCCGCGCGGCCCAGGCATCCGCGGTGGCCGCGGGTGACCCCGCCGCCTCGATCGCGGTCGGCATCGCCCGCGCGTCGCTCGCGATCGAACTCGGCGACCCTTCCGGCTGGCCCCTCCTGGACGCGCTGCGCACCGGCCCCGCGCTGCTGGGGAACCCGCGCGAGCATGCCCGCGCCTGCATCAACTGGGCGCAGGCGGCGCTGCACGTCGGCAACGTGACCCGCGCCGAGTCGCTGCTGGTACAGGCCGGCCGTGCCGTGGACGACCTGGCGTACCTGCGGTTCGCCGGCCTGGTCGACCTGATCGGCGCGTGGGTCGACCTGAGCGCCGGACGCTGGGACGGCCTGCTGGAGCGGGCCCGCGCCCTGGCCCGGACGCCCAGCGAGTTCACCGCCGCGGCGCTGGACGCCCGGTTCCTGCTGGCGACGGTGCTCGCCGTGGCGGGCGACCTGGACGAGGCGGAACCGCTGCTGCGCGAGGTGGTGGCCGGTGCGGAACGGGTCGGCGCGTACCGGCCGTTGGCTCCCGCGCGCATCCAGCTGGCCCGGCTGCTGCTCAGCGTCGGCCGGCCGCGGGCGGCGGCCGACGAGGCGGTCCGCGCCCTGGACGTCATGCGGCCGAAACAGCTCTGGCCGAGTGCCGCCGACGCCACGCTCTGCCTGGTCGACGCCTGCGTCCGGCTGGACCGGCCGGACGACGCCCGGCCTGCCGTCGACGAGCTGGCGGT
>WRCZ01000216.1 GCA_009783685.1 Actinomycetes bacterium | reverse complement strand
GTTCGCGCCCGTCTCCGGGCCCGCGCCCGGCTCGGCGTTCGCACCCGTCTCCGGTCCCGGGCCCGTCTCGGGGCCCGCGCCCGGCTTGGCGTTCGCGCCAGTCTCGGGGCCCGGGACCGTCTCAGGGCCGCCCCGCTCCGCGTTCTGCTCGTCCGCCATCTCAGTCCTCCCCCTGGCGCCGCAGCGCCGACGCCGGATCACCGCGCCGCAGGGCTGTGGCCAGCACCACCAGCAGCGGCACCACCAGCACCACCGCCAGCAGCTCGGCCAGCGGCCCGACCGGCATCGAGACCCGCAGGTCCGGCACCGGCCGGGTGGCCTGCGTGGTCAGCACGATCAGCGGCGTCACCAGCCGCGTCAGCAACGCCCCCAGCACCACACCGACGACCAGCGAGATGAGCACCAGGAGCCCCTGCTCCGCGGCGATCATCCGGGCCAGCTTCCGCCGCGGCGCACCCAGCGCCCGCAGCACCGCGAACTCGCCGTTGCGCTCGCGGATCGCGCCCACCGACGCGACGGCGAAGCCGACCGCGGCGAGCACGGCCGCCGCGACCACCGCCGCCGGCAGTGCCGACTGCGGGCCCGCGCCCAGCGGGTCGGCCCGCAGCTCGTCCGCGGACTCGTCGCGCACCAGCACGGTGTCGACGTCGGTGCGCTTGCGGAGTGCCGCCGCGACCTTCGCGGTCTCACCCGGCTTGGTGGCCAGCCACCACTCGGAGGGCGTCAGCGCGCGGGCGTTCTTCGCCTGCAGCACCCGGTCGACGGCCCGCAGGTCCAGCAGCAGCGCCCCGGCGTCCTTGGCCTGCGCGACGGTGTCGGCGGTGGTGCCGGCCGTCGGGGACTCGGAGTAGGTGGGGTCGTCCCCGGTGCCGGGCATGCCCTTGACCGCGGAGCTGATCCGCACGGACATCTCGATCCCGTTGAGTTGGACGTTCACCCGGTCCCCGACCTTCGCGCCGACCGCCTTGAGATAGGAGTCGGTGGCGATGCCGGCCAGCGCCGGCGGGGGAGCGGAGTGGGCCCGCATCCGCAGGGTGATGCCCGGGCCCTGCTGGTAGCCGTCCGGCGTGTAGGTCATCGAGCCGGTGGTGTAGCTCACCGAGGCCAGCGCCCGGCCGCCGAGCCGCGGATCGGTGGCCGTGGGGCCCTTCACGCCCGGCAGGCTGTTGTTGCTGTCGTCGTCGTAGGTCGTGTTCGACGTCCAGGCCGAGCCCGCCGGTACCTGAAGCGGCTTGGTGCTGCCGTTCCGATCGGTGACCTGGGCGTCGGAGATGACCAGCACGCCGTCGTCGACCTGCTGGGGGACGGTGTAGGTCACGTCGAAGCCGGTGATCCGCAGCGGCCCGGCCGGAGCGCCGTCGCTGCCCGCCTGGGCGGCCAGGGACATGACGAGCTGGTGCGGCACCCCGTCGGCCGGCAGGTCGCCGCCCGAGACCGGGTAGACGACGCCCCAGGGGTCGGTCAGGTTGGCCACGACGTGGTCGGACTGCGCGGTGGGGTCCGGTCGGCCGTCGGCCGTTCCCGTGACCTTCAGCGTCGCGGTGAACGTGATGTCCCGGGTGGTGCTCGGCACGGTCAGGCCGCCGGTGTCCCCGCCGGTGCCGGCCCGCAGCGGCTTCATCAGGTCCGCGGGCCGGCGGCCGCCGGTCAGGTCGGAGCGGAACCGCATCGCGTCGCCCGCCGCCGCGGTGTCGATGGCCAGGGCGGTGGCGTGCCGCTGCTCGGTGAGCAGCAGGTCCTGCCGGGTCGCGGGGGCGGCCGCGGTGATGCCGGGCACGGAGGCGTAGATGCCGGCCTGCCCGAACGGCGGGGTCGTCATGCCGGTGACCCGGATGTCGGAGCCGACCGCGAAGTCCGCCTGGTCGTGCTGCGAGCGGTCCCAGCTGGCGCCCTGGCCGATCGCGAACATGCCCATCGCGACGGCGAGTACCAGCAGCAGTGCGGCGCCCGCTCCGCGGCGGGGCCGCCGGGCCAGCTGCCAGCCGGCCAGGGCGAACGCGAGGCCGCGGCCGCGTGCGGCCCGCCGCTCGCCGAGCTTGGCGACCACCGGCAGCACCCGCAGCACCAGCACGGTGCCGGCCAGCAGGCACAGCGCGGGCGCGGCGACCAGCACCGGGTCGATGCCGAGGCCGCCGCCGTTGGTCGCGCTGAGGGTGCCACTGCCCGAGGCCCTGCGCTGGAGCTGCCAGAACGCGATGCCCGCGATCAGCAGCAGGGCGATGTCGGCGCCGGCCTGCACGGCTCCCGGGACGGCGCCGCGGCGGAAGCGCGCCGCGCGCTGCACGGCGAAAGCGCCGCCGGACCGCAGCGCCGGCACCACCACGGCGAAGGCGCAGGCCAGGGCGGCGATCGCGGCGACCAGCCAGGCCGAGGCGCCGCCGGTGCTGCCCAGACTCACCCCGGTACGGGCCATCGCCCCGGTGCCGGCCAGCAGGTGGGTGACCGGGCCGGCGAGCAGCGGCGCGACGACCGCCGCGGGCAGCGCCAGCAGCAGCGCCTCGACGGTCGCGAGCCGCCCCACCCGGGAGCGGGAGCCGCCGCGGGCCCGCAGCAGCGACGTTTCCCCCGCGCGCTCCTCCGCGAGCAGCTGGGCGACCAGCAGCAGCGCGAAGCCGGCCAGGATGACCAGTTGCAGCGCGCCGATCAGCAGCGTGGAGCGGGTCACCAGCATGCTGCGGCGCAGCGCGTCGAGCAGGTCGGGCAGCGAGCTCTGGGCCTGGGCCTGCGAGGTGGTCGACCCGTTCTTCAGGTCCTCCAGGGTCTGCTGCACCGAGCGTTCGAGGGCGTCCATCCGGGAGGAGGACGCCTGGCGGAAGTCGCCCGCGGCCTGCCAGGCCATCGCGGCCGACGCCACCCGCCCGGAGGTGAACGTGGCCTCGTCCACCACCATCGGCCCGTAGGTGGTGAAGGCGACGGTGTGCACCCCGCGCCCGTTCAGCGGGTCGAGCTGCCAGTACGGGGAGGTGCTGTCGACCGGGTGGTAGACGCCGGTGACGTGGATCCGCAGCGGCGGGCCGCCCAGCCGGTCGGTCAGCGTGAGCGTCCGGCCGGGCGTGGTCTTGAGCGCCTCGGCGGCGGCCTGCGGCACGGCGACGTCGACCACGCCGGCGCCCTTGGCGGCGGGAGCCGGCCAGGAGCCCGAGACCAGGGTCATCCGCGACCGGTCGAAGCTGGCCAGCAGGGTCAGGTCGGGGTCGCTGCTCTTCGGGGCGCCCGCGGGCCGCAGCGCGAACGGCAGCCCGTACGGTCCGGACTGCGTGCTGCGGTACACGTGGGCGGGCAGGCTGCCGAAGGATCCGGTGAGTTCCTTGAGCACGGCCTCGTCCAGCGGGCCGGGAGAGGTGCCGGAGACGTCCGCGCGCACGTCGACGGTGGCGCGGTCGGCCGCCTGGTGCTGCAGCGTCCGGCGCAGTGCCGCGTCCCCGATGGCGCCGGTGAAGGCCGTGAAGGTGGCCAGCACGCTCGTGGTGAGCACCACGGTCAGCGCGGCGGCGGCCAGGAGCAGCCGATGCGCGCGGACGCGCAGCAGGACAAAACCGGTCACCAGCAATCCCCCCGTTCTGTTGCTGAGCGGATGCTCTCAAAACGGGGCGCGGTGTTGAACCATGGCGGAGATTGTCGCAATGCGATCGTGACCGACCGCATGCCGGACGGTTCGCCCGCGGCCGGGCCGGATCCGGCCGCGGGGCGTCAAGTCGCAGGTCAGCCGGGTGTATTCACCATCGAAGCGGCCGCATACACCAGGTAGTCCCAGAGTTGCTGTTCGTGTGCGGGGTCCAGCTGCAGCTCGTCGACCGCAGCCCGCATGTGGCGCAGCCACGCGTCATGTGCGGCTCTGTCCACCTGGAACGGCGCGTGGCGCATGCGCAGCCTCGGATGGCCGCGCTCGTCGCTGTAGGTGCGGGGGCCTCCCCAGTACTGCATGAGGAACAGCCGCAGCCGCTCCTCGGCCGGGCCCAGGTCCTCCTCCGGGTACATCGCCCGCAGTTCGGGGTCCTCCGCAACGCCCTGGTAGAAGCGGTGCACCAGCCGGCGGAAGGTCTCCTCCCCGCCCACCAGCTCGTAGAACGTCTGCTGCTGCAGCGTGCCGTGCGGGATCTCATTCACCCCCCTATCGTCGCAGACGCTCCGGCCGAGGACCCGGGTCGTACGACCTCTGCCGCGGGCGCAGGATGGAAGCATGGCTGGGGCTGCGTACGAGGTCGGGTACGACGAGCGCTACCGGGTCGCGGCGAGGGCGCTGCGGGCCCGGATGGTGCGCCGTATCGTCGCGGGCGGCGGGCTGGTCGACCCGGCCTGGCGTGCGGCGTTCGCCGAGGTGCCGCGGCACGTGTTCGTGCTCGGCTACGGCCTGGACGAGCTGCCCGGCGACGACCGCGATCCGCGGCGCAGGCTGCGCCGCCTGGCCTCGGCCTACGCGGACCGGCCCATCGCCACGCACGTGGTCGGCGGCGAGCTGGTGTCCTCCAGCAGCCAGCCGTCGCTGATGGCGCTGATGTGCGAGGCCCTGGCCGTGGTGGACGGCGACCGGGTGCTGGAGATCGGCGCGGGCACCGGCTACAACGCGGCACTGATCGCGCACCGCCTGGGACCGGACGCGGTCACCACCATCGACATCGACGAGGAGATCACCGCGGCGGCCCGCACGCACCTCGACGCGTACGGGACGCCCGCCGCGCGCTCGGTCGTCGTCGTCACCGGCGACGGCGCGCTCGGGCACGCCGCCCGGGCCCCGTACGACCGGATCATGGCCACCTGCGCGCTGCCGGTGATCCCGGAGGCGTGGCTGGAGCAGTGCCGTCCGGGCGGGCTGATCCTCGCGCCGATCGCCACCGGCCTGGTCGCGCTCACCGTGCACGGGCCGGGGCGGGCCGAGGGGCGCTTCCTGCACACCCCGGCGTTCTTCGTGGCGCTGCGCGGCGCGGCCGCGGGCAGCGCGCACCGCCGGCTGGGCGACGAGCTGTTCGGCGGGTGGCACCCGGACCGCAGCCGGTACGGGATGAGCGTGGACGGCGCCCGGCAGTGGCTGTGGCTGGACGATCCCCACGGCCCGGACACCTGGGGCGTCACCGCCTGACCGGTCCGCCGCCACCGGGGTGGAAGGTCAGCCGGTCGGCTCCCACACCGACGCGTCGTGCGCGAACAGCACCCGCCGGGGATCGAACTCCAGCAGCCGCCGCGGCCATCCGTCGGGCTCGGGCAGCGGTGGCCGCGCGCCCTCGCCGACGGCGACGGCCGCCAGCCGGGACGCGGCGAAGTCGGAGGCCGAGGCGTGCGTCTGCCCGGCGAGGATCACCGTCCCGTCGGGCCGCCGCACCACCAGCGACTGGTGGCCCGCGGTGTGGCCCGGGGTCGGCACGACCCACAGCCCCGGCCGGATCTCCGCCTCGCCGGACAGCTCCTCGTACGTCGCGCCGGGGAAGTCCACCAGGTGCTCCGGGGTGTGCTCGCCGCCGCGCGCCAGGGCCATCTCGGCGGCCTGCACCAGGATCGGGGTGCCGGCGAACAGCGCGTTGCCCCCGATGTGGTCGAAGTGCAGATGGCAGTTGACGACCACGGACACCTCGGCGGGCGTCACGCCGGCCGCCGCCAGCGCCTCCCGCAACGACCGCCGGTACGGGCGGTAGTGCGCGTCGGTCTCCGGGTCGGCGGTGCCGATGCCGGTGTCGAACAGCAGCAACTCGCCGTCGTGGCGCACCAGGTAGGCCAGCGCCGGCTCCACCCGCGGGGCGCCGTCGGCCGTCTCGGTGCCCGGGCGGACGAACCAGCCCAGGTCCAGCCGGCGCACCGCCGGCAGTTCTGCCATGGCTGACCTCCTCGTGACGTGCGGGTCCGCGGGGCGCGGTGCCTGTCAGGCGCGGCGCAGGGTGATGGTGGTCCAGGCGCCCACGTGCACCCGGTCGCCCTCCTCCAGCGGTACGGGCGTGTAGGGGCGGATCGGGTCCTCGGCGAGGTTGACGGTGGTGCCGTTGGTGGAGTCCTGGTCGACCACGGACCAGGCGCCGTCGGGCTGTTGCACCAGCACCGCGTGCTTGTGCGACACCCCGGGGTCCTCCGGGGCCTTGGCCAGGTCGATGTCCGGCGCCTCGCCGGTGCTGTGCCGGCGGCGGCCGATGGTGATCTGGTTGCCGGTCAGCGGCAGTTGCACCTCGGGGGAGAACGCGGGGAAGTACAGGCCCTGCGCGTCCGGGCCGCTGCGGGACATCATCGTGGTGAAGTACTCGCGGTCCGCGGCGACGACCGCCACCCAGGCGGTGGCGCGCTCCGGCTGCGGCGGTACCGCAGGCGGCACCACCGTCGGCACCGACGACGGCGGGGTGGTCACCGACGTGGCCTCGCCGCCCCTCGCCGAGTCGGGGGCCGGCGAGGGCGCCGGCACGGGCGACGACGGCGGGTCGAGCAGGAAGTCGCCCGAGCCCGCGAGCGTCACCGACTCCGAAGGCAGCGGCTCCGCGGGCCGGTTGATCTGCGAGGGACGCGACCGCTGCGACTCGTACCGCTGGTAGGGCGGGAAGCCGGGCGCGGTCGGCGGGACGCCGGTCGGCGGCACCCCGGCCGGTGGCACGCCGGGCCCCGGCACCCCGGGCTCGGGGTACCCCTGCTCGGGGACGCCCGGCCCGGGCCCCGGCGCCGGGACCGGAAGCGGACCGGCCGGCGCAGGCCCGGAGCGGCTGCCGAAGTTGTACCGGCACTCCTCGCAGAAGAGCGCGGCGCCCTCTCGCGGCGTGCCGCAGCGCGGGCACAGCTCCGCCGCGGCCGTCGGCTCCGACGCGAACCCGGGCGGGGACGGTGACGACGGCGGCGCCGAGGCGGGCGACGCCGACGACGAGGAGTACGACGACGGCGGGTGTGAACCGTGACTCGACGCGGACGAGGCGGGCGGCGGTGTCATCCGCATCCCGCAGACCTCGCACCAGTCGTCGGTTCCCGACTGGTGTCCGTTCGGACAGATCGGCATGGCTCCGGCTCCCCTCCGCCCCTCAGGGGCGGATCCACAGGTCGTGCGCGAGCACTATGTACCCGACTGCTACTTCTTCACGCGCACGGTCTTCGTCGACCGCGTCTCCAGCGTCATCTCGTCGGCGTCGGCAACCCTGGCCTTCAGCCGCACAGTACCGCTCGCCGCGTCGACCACGTCCACGACCCTGGCCAGCAGTTTGGCGGTGTCCTCGTTGCCGGACGCGCTGGCCAGCTGCACCGCGCGGCCCAGTTTGGCGGTCGCGCTGTCCAGGTCGCCGGCCTTGCGCGCCTCCAGTCCCTGCTGGATCACCTGGGCCAGTTCGGCCTGGCCGGTGTAGTGCGCGACCTGCGGGCTGATCCGGGTCGAGGCGGCCATGTCGTCGGTCCACACCGCCCGCACCAGCCCCTGGCTCAGCACCTCCGGCGAGCCGCCGGGCCGCGGCAGCACGAGCGAGAGCCGCGCGGCCAGCATCTCCTGGCCGACGCCGGCCGGTTGCACCCGCACGCACACGTGGTAGTCGCGGGACTCGTCGCCCCACGACCCGGTCGGGTAGTCGCCGGTACGCGGGTTGACCTCGGCGCGGCGGGCGGTGAGGTCCTCGACGGTGGGTGCCACCTGCTTGACGAACGCGATCTCCGCGCCCTGCGGCGTCCACAGGCGCAGGGCGACGTCCGCGACCTCCTTGCCCATGGCGTTCTCCATCATCGCCTGGAAGTCGGCGGCCAGTCCCTCGGGATCGGCGACGATGTCCACCGAGCCGAGCATCGCCGAGGCGATGCCGGTCAGCTCCTTGACCTCCCAGTCGGTGCCGACGCCGCGCGCGTCGCACGTGAACCGGCCCGCGCAGGCGGCCAGGGCCGCCTGCAACTCCTCCGGCTTCTCGTGCTCGTTGCGCCCGTCGGTGAGCAGGATGCCGTGCCGGATCGCCACGTCGGCGGTGGCCAGCAGCCGGTCGGCGAGCTTCAGCCAGGTGCCGATGGCCGTGCCGCCGCCCCCGGTGAGCTTGCGCAGCGCCTGCTTGGCCTGCGCGCGGGTGGCCGCGTCCGCTATGGCCAGGCCGCCGTTGGCCGGATACACCTCCCTGGCCTGGTGGGTGCCGGCCACGACGGCGAAGGCGACGCCGTCGCGCAGCGCGTCGATCGCGACGGCGGTGGCGTCCCGGGCGTTGCGCATCTTCGTCGGCGGGTACTCCATCGAGCCCGAGCAGTCGACCATGACGACCACGCCCGCGCTGGGCCCGGAGGTGCCGTCCAGCGGCCGTCCCCCCGAGGTGCCGCCGCCGGTGGCGGTGACCGTCACGATCGCGTTGACCTCGTGACCCCCCTCGGGCAGGAACTCGTTCTGGTAGATGTCGAAGGAGAACTGCGGCACATTCGACTTGGAAATACTCGGCATCGTCAATCCCTGCGTTCGTGAAGCTCGTTGCCTGCCCTGACCTGCCCTGACCCGCGCCGGTTCCGCGGTGCTGCCGCGTACTTCGGCGCGTTGCCCGGTGCCCGCCGGGCACGGCGTACCGTCCCCGGCCGGCCCTGCCCCCCCGGCTCCTCCTCGTCGGTCAGGCGGAGGGAGATCCTGCCCGTGACACGGCTGCCGGGAACGGCAGCACGGCGACCGTTACGTTGTCGTGGCCGCCGCCGTCCAGCGCCAGGCCCAGCAGGGCGCGGGCGGTGGCCAGCGGACGGGCACGGGCGTCGGCGGGTACGGCCTCGGCCATCTCCGCCGCGGACTCCGCGTAGTTCCACAGCCCGTCGGTGCACACCACGATGACCCCGGACCCGTCCGGCTCGAACGCGGCGACGTGCGGATCGACCTCCACCGCGTCCGCGCCCAGCCAGCCGGTGATGGCGTGCGCCCGCTCGTCCGCGTATGCCTCGGCCTCCGACATCAGGCCGGCGGAGACCATCCGGGCCGCCCACGAGTCGTCCTCGGTGAGCCGCGCGGCCGGCAGGCTGCGGTCGTCGGGGATCCAGTACGCCCGGCTGTCGCCGATCCAGCCGACGGTGAACACCGGCCCGGTGACCACCGCGCTCACGCAGGTGCAGGCCGGGGCGTTGCGGTGCGCCCGCTCGTCGGGGACCGGCTCCTCGTCGGCCAGCGCGGTCACCGCGTCGAACGCGGCCATCAGCGCGCCGCGCATCGCGTCCTCCGCGGTCGCGCCGCGCTCCAGCGCCTCCAGCAGCGACTCGCTGCCGGCGGCCGACCCGGCCGCCGAGGCGTCGTCGGGCCGGTACGCGGTGGACACGCCGTCGCACACCACGGCCGAGACCGCTGGGGTGCCGTCCGGCAGCGAGGCGGCCGCGACCGCGAACGCGTCCTCGTTGCGGTGGTGGCGCAGCCCCCGGTCGCTGACCGCGGCGACGCCCTCCAACTCCTTTTCCTGGTGGTCGCGCTGGCGCGGCTGGGCGTGCCCGCAGTGCTCGCAGTAGCCGTCGTCGTCCACGCCGCCGACGCCGCAGGCCACGCACATCGGGCCGGTCTCGGCCG
>WRCZ01000215.1 GCA_009783685.1 Actinomycetes bacterium | reverse complement strand
GTACGGAACATACATACCGAAGGTATGTGGATGTCAAGGGCCGGCCGTTGGCTACGCTGGAGACGCATTCCGTACGAGCAGGAGGGTGGGGCCGTGGCAGCACCGCGCACAGCGACCGAGAGCCGCGGACGGCGCACCGGCGGGCGCACCGCGGCCGCCGCCGGCGGCGCGGCGCCGGGGACGGCCGGCCGCCGCCAGCGCGAGCGCTCCGACGCCACCGTCGAGGACCTGCTGACCGCCGCCCGCGCGCTGTTCGCCGCCGACGGCTACGCGGCCACCTCGCTGGACGCGGTGTGCGACCGCGCCGGGGTCACCAAGGGCGCGCTGTACCACCACTTCTCCGGCAAGCAGCAGCTGTTCAGCGCGGTGTACGCCCGCGAGCAGGACCACCTCAACGAGCGGATCACCGCCGCCTACCGCGCGGTCGCCGACGACCCCTGGGAGGCGGTGTACGAGGGCAGCCGCGCCTATCTGGAGGCGTCGCTCGACCCCGGGGTGCAGCGCATCACCCTGCTCGACGCGCCGGGCGCGCTCGGCTGGGAGCTGATGCACGAGCTGGGCGTCAACTGCCGCGAGCTGACGCTGCGCGGGGTGACCCGGGCCGTCAGGCGCGGCGCCATCGCCCCGCGCGCCGCGGAACCGCTGGCGTCGATGCTCTACGGGGGGCTGAGCGAGAGCGCCATGTCCGTCGTGCGCTCCGCGGACCCCCAGGCGGCGCTGGCCGAGACCCTGGCGGGACTGCGCCTGATGTTCGACGCGCTCGCCGTCGAGGGCTGAGGCCGTGCCCGGCGCCCCGCACCCGCACGTGCCCCGCACGCAGCCGCCCGACGGTGCGCTGCGCCGCGTCCCGGTGCAGCAGCGCAGCACCGAGCGGCTGGCCCGGATCCTCGACGCATGCGCCGCGGAGCTGGACGAGGGCGGCTACGAGCGGCTGAGCACCCGGTCGGTGGCGGCCCGCGCGGGGGTGCCGATCGGCTCGGTGTACCGGTTCTTCTCCGACAAGCGGGCCATGACCGACGCGCTCGCGCACCGCAACCTCGACGACTTCGTGGACCGGGCCGCCGCCCGCCTGGCCGAGCCCGGCACGGGCACCGACTGGCGCGGCGCGATCGACGTGCTGGTCGACGAGTACACCGCGATGAAGCGCACCGCGCCGGGCTTCGCGCTGGTCGACTTCGGGGTCCCGGGCGAGACCAACGAGGACCTCGCCGACCGGCTGCCCGCGCTGCTCGGCGACCGGCTGACCGCCGACCCCGGCGACCCGCGGCTCCGCCTCGCGCTGGTCGTCGCGGTGGAGGCCGCGGACGCCGCGCTGCAACTGGCGTTCCGCACCGACCCGGCGGGCGACCCGCGGGCGATCGCCGAGACGAAGGCACTGCTGCGCGCCTACCTGGGCACCGTCCTGGACCGTCCCGCGCCGCCGCCCGCGCATCCCCCGCCGGCCGGCGGCCCGTAGCAGGCGCGGGGACGCCCGCGGGGTCGGCGGGTCATGCGCCGCACCCGTGCGGGACCCGTGGCGTTGTCGGTACCGGCGGGTAGGGTCGGGATCGACACGCCCGCACGCGCGGGCGCGGCCGGCAAACCGTCCAGGGGAGTCACCGATGTCCCGAACCGCACTGCGCATCTGCCCGCTCTGCGAGGCCACCTGCGGTCTCACACTGACCGTCGAGGAGGGCCGGGTCACCCACGCCCGCGGCGACGCGCAGGACGTGTTCAGCGCCGGGTTCATCTGCCCCAAGGGCGCGTCGTTCGGGCAGCTCGACGGCGATCCGGACCGGCTGCGGCGGCCGCTGGTCCGGCGCGGCGGCAGGCTGACCGAGGCCACCTGGCAGGAGGCGTTCGCGGCGGTCGCCGAGGGGATGGGCGCGGTCACCGGCGCGTACGGGGGCGCCGCCGTCGGCGTGTTCCTCGGCAACCCCAACGTCCACACGGTCGCGGGCGGGCTCTACCCCGGGCAGCTGATCGGGGCGCTGGGCACCCGCAGCGTCTTCACCGCCAGCACCCTCGACCAGATGCCCAAGCACCTGGCCTGCGGGCTGCTGTTCGGCGACCACGACGCCATCCCGGTGCCGGACCTCGACCGCACCGACCACCTGGTGCTCATCGGCGCCAACCCCCTGGTGTCCAACGGGAGTCTGGCCACCGCGGCCGACTTCCCCGGCAAGCTCAGGGCACTGCGGCGGCGCGGCGGGCGGCTGGTCGTCGTCGACCCGCACCGCACCAGGACCGCCCGGGCCGCGGACCGGCACGTCGCGCCCCGGCCGGGCACCGACGCCGCGCTGCTGTTCGCCATGGTCCACGTGCTGTTCGCCGAGGACCTGGTGGCGCCGGGGGAGCCGGCAGGCCGCCTCGGCGGCGTCGAGGAGGTGCGGGCGCTGGCGGCGGACTTCGCGCCCGAGGCGGTCGCCGCCCACTGCGGGGTCCCGGCCGGCGAGATCCGCGCGCTGGCCCGCGAACTGGCCGCCGCGGAAAGGGCGGTGGTGTACGGGCGGCTGGGCAGCACCGCGGTGGAGTTCGGCACCCTGTCCAGCTGGCTGGTCGACGTCCTCAACGCCCTCACCGGCAACCTGGACCGGCCGGGCGGCGCGATGTTCCCCCTCTCGGCGACCGCCCGCGCGCCCAGGCCCGCCCGGCCCGGGCGGCCCTACGTCACCGGCCGCTGGCACAGCAGGGTCTCCGGGCGGCCCGAGGTCAAGGGCGAACTGCCGGCCGCGGCGCTCGCCGAGGAGATCGACACCCCCGGCGAGGGCAGGCTGCGGGCCCTGGTCGTGGTCGCGGGCAACCCGGTCCTGTCCACGCCCGACGGCGACCGGCTGGACCGGGCGCTCGCCGGGCTGGACTTCATGGTCAGCGTCGACCCGTACCTGAACGAGACCTCCCGGCACGCCCACGTGGTGCTGCCTCCGCCGCCGCCCGCGCAGAGCGCCCACTACGACTTCGCGTTCTCCACGCTCGCGGTGCGCAACACCGTCCGCTACAGCCCGCCCGCGGTCCCGCTCGCCGAAGGCGCGCTCGACGAGCCGGAGATCCTCGCGCGGCTGATCCTGGCCGTCCTCGGGCAGGGCGGTCCGGACGCCGCCCCGGCGCTCGTCGACGACCAGGCGATCCGGCGCCGGCTGGACCGGGAGACCGCCGACCCCCACTCGCCCGTGCACGACCGCGACGCGGCCGCACTGGCCGCCGCGCTCACCGGGCGCACCGGCTTCGAGCGCCGGCTGGACCTGATGCTGCGGCTCGGCCCGTACGGCGACGGCTTCGGCGCGGACCCCGACGGCCTGACCCTCGACCGGCTGCTGCGCCACCCGCACGGCATCGACCTGGGCCCGCTGCGCCCCCGCATGACCGAGGTGCTGCGGACCCCGTCGGGCACCGTGGAGCTGGCGCCCGCGGCGCTGGCCGGCGACGTGCCGCGGCTGCTGGCGGCGGTCGCGGCCGGCGCCGAGGCCCCCGCGCTGGTGCTCATCGGCAGGCGGCATCTCCGGTCCAACAACAGCTGGATGCACAACGTCCCGGCGCTGACCGGCGGCAGCAACCGCTGCACGGTGCAGATCCACCCCGAGGACGCGGCCCGGCTCGGACTCACCGAAGGCGCGATAGCCCGGATCAAGGGCGACGGCGGCGAGATCACCGCGCCGGTGGAGATCACCGACGCGCTGCGGCCGGGCGTGGCGTGCCTGCCGCACGGCTGGGGCCACGACCGCGAGGGCACCCGGCTGACCGCGGCGTCCCGCGAACCGGGCGTCAACGTCAACCAGTTGCTGGACGGCACCCGGCTCGACCCGCTGTCGGGCACCGCGGTGCTCAACGGCTTCCCCGTCCAGGTGGAGCCGGCCGGGTGACCCACGGCACGCGGCGTCCCCTGGCCACATAAAACTAACGGCGCTAGTTTGGGCTCTGGAGCAGAGCGGCGACGGTTCGGAGGGCAGCACGGTGGCGGACGGCACGGACGAGCAGCAGACGGACGGCACCCCGCGCGTCCACCAGGGCCGCGACGCGGTGTTCATCGGCGGCCGGTGGCGGCCCGCCGCCTCGGGCGAGCGGATCGACGTCGTCGACCCGGCCACCGAACAGGTCCTCGGGCAGGTCGCGGCCGGCGGTGCCCAGGACGTGGACGACGCGGTCGCCGCCGCCCGTGCCGCGCTGCCCGGCTGGGCCGCCACCCCGCCCGAGCGGCGCGCCGCCGTGCTCGCCGCCGCGCGCGACCTGATGGCCGCCCGGCGGGAGGAGATCGCCGCCACGGTGTCCGCCGAACTCGGGGCGCCCCCCGCGTTCGCCGCGGCCGTCCACACCGACCTGCCCACCGCCGTCATGGGCTCGTACGCCGCGCTCGCCGCCGACCACCCCTTCGAGGAGCGGATCGGCAACTCGCGGGTGCTGCACGAGCCGGTCGGCGTCGTCGGTGCCATCACGCCCTGGAACTACCCGCTGCACCAGATCGTCGCGAAGGTCGGTCCCGCGCTCGCCGCCGGCTGCACCGTGGTGCTCAAGCCCGCCGAGGACACCCCGCTGGTCGCCCAGCTGTTCGCCGGGATCCTGGCCGACGCGGGGCTGCCCGACGGCGTGTTCAACCTGGTGACGGGGCTCGGGCCGGTCGCCGGGCAGGCGCTCGCCGAACATCCCGGCGTCGACCTGGTGTCCTTCACCGGCTCCACCGCCGTCGGGCGGATGATCGGGGCCGCGGCCGGCGGCGCGGTCAAGCGGGTCGCCCTCGAACTCGGCGGCAAGTCCGCCAACGTGATCCTGCCCGGCGCGGACCTCGCCAAGGCGGTCAACGTCGGCGTGGCCAACGTCTTCGCCAACTCCGGCCAGACGTGCAGCGCGTGGACCCGGATGCTGGTCGACGACGCCCGCTACGACGAGGCCGTGGAGATCGCCGCCGCGGCCGCCGCCAAGTACCGGCCAGGCGACCGCATCGGCCCGGTCGTCAACGCCAAGCAGCTGGAGCGGGTGCGCGGATACATCCGCAAGGGCGTCGAGGAAGGCGCGAGGATCGCCGCCGGCGGCCCCGACGCCCCCGACGACCTGCCCGCCGGCTACTTCGTGCGGCCCACCGTCTTCGCCGACGTGCGGCCGGAGATGGCGGTCGCCCAGGAGGAGATCTTCGGCCCGGTCGTGGTCCTCATCCGCTACCGGGACGAGGAGGACGCGCTGCGGATCGCCAACGGCACGGTGTACGGCCTGGCCGGAGCGGTGTGGGCGGCCGACGAGGACACCGCCGTCGCGTTCGCCCGCCGGATGGACACCGGACAGGTCGACATCAACGGCGGGCGGTTCAACCCCCTGGCGCCGTTCGGCGGTTACAAGCAGTCCGGGGTCGGCCGGGAGCTCGGGCCGCACGGCCTGGCGGAGTACCTGCAGACCAAGTCGCTCCAGTTCTGAGGCGGTTCGCCGGGCCGCGGGCAACTCCCGGCGGCCTGGCGGCCGTTCCCCCTCGCGTACCCGCTCGCCCGGCGTCCCCGCGAGCAACTCGTCGACCAGCCGACATGTCAACAATCCCCCAGGAGAGCCCCGTGGTCCGCGCCGCCGTCCTGCCCGCCGTGAACGCCCCGCTGACCGTCGCCGACATCGAGCTCCCGGAACCGGGCGCCGGCCAGGTGCGGGTGCGCCTGGCCGCCGCCGGCGTCTGCCACTCCGACCTGTCGCTGTCCAACGGGACGCTGCGCCAGCCCGCGCCCGCCGTGCTCGGCCACGAGGGCGCCGGCACGGTGGTGTCCGTCGGCGAGGGTGTCACCCATGTCGCGCCCGGCGACCCGGTGGTGCTCAACTGGGCCCCGGCGTGCGGCGCCTGCCACTTCTGCGGACTGGGCGAGCCCTGGCTGTGCGCCAACGCCGGCACCGCCGCGGCCGCCCCCTACGCCACGCTGGCCACCGACGGGAGCGCGCTCTACCCGGGCCTGGGCACCGCGGTGTTCGCGGAGGAGACCGTGGTCGCCGCCGGTGCCGTGCTGCCGCTGCCCGACGGCGTACCGCTGACCGACGCCGCCCTGCTCGGCTGCGCGGTGCTCACCGGCTACGGCGCGGTGCACCACTCGGCGGCGGTGCGGCCCGGCGAGTCGGTCGCGGTGTACGGGGTCGGCGGGGTGGGCCTGGCCGTGCTGCAGTCCGCCCGGATCGCCGGCGCGGACCGGATCGTCGCGGTGGACGTCGCCCCCGGCAAGGAGGAACTGGCCCTGGCCGCGGGCGCCACCGACTTCGTCGTGGCCGGCGACGACACGGCCAAGCAGGTGCGCAAGCTCACCGGCGGGCACGGCGCCGACGTGGCGATCGAGTGCGTGGGCCGGGCCGACACCATCAGGACCGCCTGGTCGTCCACCCGCCGCGGCGGCCGGACGACCGTCGTGGGCATCGGCGGGCAGGACCAGCAGGTGACCTTCACGGCCCTGGAACTCTTCTACTTCGGCCGGACGTTGTCGGGGTGCGTGTACGGCAACTGCGACCCTGCCCAGGACCTCCCCGTCCTCGCCGAGCACGTACGGGCGGGCCGCCTCGACCTGTCCGCCATGGTCACCGACCGGATCGGCCTCGACGGCATTCCGGACGCGTTCGCGGCCATGACGGCGGGCCGTGGCGGCCGCGCCCTGGTCGTCTTCTGAGCCGCGCGGGCCCGAGGTCCGCCGGCCGGTCGGGGCCCGGTCAGGCCGTCGGCTCCGCGGCCGGGTCACTTCCGGCCACGGTCTCCGCGGTCCCCGCGGCCCGGCCACCCCCGCCGACCAGCGCCAGCCACCGCGCGTGCGCGCCGCCGAACGGCCCGGTGCCGGCCGCGACCGCCGCCATCAGCCGGTCGGCCGCGTCCTGTGCGGCGGCCACCACCTCCGGCGGGTAGCCGTAGCGCACCTGGTGCTCGGCGAACTCGTCCTCGTCCACGAGGATCGGCAGCCGGGCGCCGCGCTTGCGCAGCACGTCCAGGTCGAGGTCGACCATGGTCACCGCGTCCTGGGACAGCCACTCGGGCGGGGTGGTGATGTCGCAGTAGATCTCGGTGCTGCGCGGCGCGTCGTTGAACACCGCGGTCCACCAGTCGCCGCGCGGGAAGAGGATGACGTGCGCCTCGGGGAGCGGGACCGCCGGGTTGTGGCCCTTGCGCATCGAGCTGTTGGCCGGCAGCCCGAGCCACACACCGTGCTCGTCCTCGCCCAACCGCCGCATCCGCAGGTTCCAGTGCAGGCTGCCGTCGTACTTGTGGTAGTCGACCTGGACCAGCCCGTCGCTTCCCGCCTGCCGTCCCGTGTCCTGCCCCGTCGTCGTCATACGGGCCATCCTGTCAGCCGGCGGTGCCGTCCAGCGCCCGGAATTGCTGGTCCAGTCCGGCCACCAGCGCCCGCAGGCCGGTCTCGAAGGCGGCGTTGTCCACCCGCTCCGGGTGGCGGGCGAGCAGGTGCGCCTGCCCGAGGTGCGGGTAGTCGGCGGGGTCGTAGGCCTGCGCGTCGCCCACGAAGCCGCCGGCGAAGGAGCCCAGCGCGGAACCGGTGACGAAGAACCGCATCAGCGCCCCGATCCTGGTCGCCTGCGCGGGCGGCCAGCCCGCGTCGACCATGCCGCCGAAGACCGCGTCGGCCATCCGCAGTCCGGCCGGCCGCAGCCCGGGGCCGACGGCCAGGAACGGCACGATGTGCGGATGGGCGGCCAGCGCCGCGCGGTAGGAGCGGCCCCAGTCCAGCAGGGCGGTCCGCCAGTCCCGCCCGTCGCCGAACATCGACAGGTCGACCTGGCCGACGACCAGGTCGGCGGCCGCGTCGAGGATCGCGTCCTTGGTGGCGAAGTGGTTGTAGAGCGAGGGTCCACTGACCCCGAGTTCCGCGGCCAGCCGCCGGGTCGACAGCGCCGCGAGCCCGTCCGCGTCGATGAGCGCGAGCGCGGCCGTCACGATGCGGTCGCGGCTGAGCAGGGGCTTGCGGGGGCGGGCCATGCGGCACATAGTAGAGGCTGCCGCCGAAAAACTAGCGGTGATAGTTTCGAAGTCGTGGAAAGGCCCGGGTGCTGCCGTGAACCTTGAGCTCTCCGAGGAGCAGGCCGCCGTCAAGGCGCTGGCCAGGGACTTCACCGACCGCGAGGTCGTCCCGCACGCCGTCGCATGGGACCGTGCCGAGAGCGTCGACCGGGCGATCGTGAAGAAGCTCGGCGCCCTCGGCTTCCTGGGCCTGACCGTCGACGAGGAGTACGGCGGATCCGGCGGCGACCACCTCGCGTACTGCCTGGTCACCGAGGAACTGGGCCGCGGGGACTCCTCGGTGCGCGGCATCGTCTCGGTGTCCCTGGGACTTGTCGCCAAGTCGATAGCGCACTGGGGGAGCGAGGAGCAGAAGCGCGCCTGGCTGCCCCGGCTCACCTCGGGCGACGCGGTCGGCTGCTTCGGCCTCACCGAGCCCGGCACCGGCTCCGACGCCGCCAACCTCACCACGCGCGCCGTCCGGGACGGCGACGCCTACGTGCTCACCGGCAGCAAGATGTTCATCACCAACGGCACCTGGGCCGACGTGGTGCTGCTCTTCGCCCGCACCGGAGGGCCCGGCCACCGCGGGGTGAGCGCCTTCCTGGTGCCCGCGGACAGCCCGGGACTGACCCGGCGCGAGATCCACGGCAAGCTCGGGCTGCGCGGCCAGGCGACCGCCGAACTCGTCCTGGACGGGGTGCGGGTGCCGGCCGACGCCCTCCTCGGGCCCGAGGGCAAGGGCTTCTCGGTGGCGATGTCGGCGCTCGCCAAGGGGCGGATGTCGGTGGCCGCGGGCTGTGTCGGTATCGCCCAGGCGTGCCTGGACGCGGCCGTGGGATACGCGGGCGAGCGCGAGCAGTTCGGCGCCCCGATCGCCGGACGCCAGCTCGTCCAGGAACTGCTCGCCGACATCGCCGTGGACGTCGACGCCGCCCGGCTGCTCACCTGGCGGGTCGCCGACCTCATCGACCGCGGCCTGCCGTTCGCCACCGAGTCCTCGGTCGCCAAGCTCTACGCAAGCGAGGCCGCGGTGCGGTGCGCCAACAACGCCCTCCAGGTCTTCGGCGGCTACGGCTACATCGACGAGTACCCCGCAGGAAAGCTGCTGCGCGACGCCCGGGTGATGACCCTCTACGAGGGCACCAGCCAGATCCACAAGCTCCTCATCGGCCGCGCACTGACGGGCGTCTCGGCTTTCTGAGCCACCGGCGGCGCCGCCCGAGGGCGCCCCGGCTCCAGGGCCGGGGGCCAGTGCCGCAGCTTTTGCGGGAGGCGACGGCCTGGGCGGGGACGCAGGGCGGGGCGGTGGGCGCCTCGACGGTGCTTGACGGCGGTGGCTGCGATGGGCGGCTCGGTGAGGTGTCCCGCGTTCAGGTGCAGGGCCGGGCCCGGCCGGCGATGCCGTGCGCGACGCCTGGGGGCGGCCGGCGCCGTCCGCTGGAGGAGGCGTTCCCGGGCCGCTTCCGGGGCGCGCCCCATCCCGCCTAAGCGACCACTCGGTATCTAAGCGCTTGCTCAGGTTCCCAGGTAGGGTGTGACCCTGACAATGGAACGGCTGGGAGGAGCACGCGATGAGTGCGGAGGCG